>CAYRFL010000127.1:0-11172 GCA_964423515.1 uncultured archaeon | reverse complement strand
GTCATGTCGGATTCTATGATTCGACTGCACTCATCATCCTTCGTTGTGGCCTAAAACGCAAAACATCTGTAATTATTTCCTCGTATATAAGGTTATGATCGGTCAAGTGAAACTAAACCTTAAAGGTGCATTTATACTAAAACATTAATAAGGACCGAACTATTATTACAAATCTGCTTCTCGCCCTCTCCGTACTGAAGGGGAGTTCATCGAGTCGGAGTTCCACTCACCGAACCTACTGTCAGGTTGGCCATCATGAGATATCTCACAGAGCTTATAAACCATATCACTTCCCGTGAGAACAAGACGGAAACCGGTCTGATACTCATCATGATATCGGTACTGGGGCAGGCTTTCCTTGGCTCCATGATATGCGGTCTTATTGGACTGGTATGGCTGGTTTCCTTCATTCTCGGAATGGCCATGATCTTCAAGGGCAGGTACGACCATTCCAGGCTGCACGAGTTATGCATCATCGCTGCCATTTTCTTCTACTTCTTCGCCAATGTCCTGAGCGTGGTCATCATAATCCAGTATCCGGCCGCAACGGACGAGGAGGATGCTCCGGAAGGATCTTACCTCGTTTCCGACCCTCCGAAGATCATCTGGGCCGGGGAGATGGTGTTGTTCGGATTGGTCGAGCTCCTGCTTATATTCGGTATCTCGGGAACTCTTATGAAAGTGCTGATGGGAATCTCGATTCTCCTGCGTGGAGCCATACCGTGGATATATCCGGACTCGGTTGAGCTGATGCTGATGATCACCGTGGTCTCCCTCGTCATCTTCTTTGTAGCCTATATCACGACCTACAGGAGGGTCAAGTACGGCTATGACTCGGGCGGTGGTTTCTGGGGAAGAAAAAAAGCGGATGAGGACGAATGGGATCCTTTCTGAGCAGATGACGTTCCGTAACCGGACTGGCACTCATGCTGGTGGGATGGAAATAGATCAGTGGAAACAGAGGTTTTTACCTGTAGGATATCTCCCTGGCCACGATATGCGTCATGGTGCTGGTTATGCCCCCGATGACGTGAAGCTTCTGGGATATGAAGGAGTAGAGCGAGGGAATGTCGGTGGACTCTATCCTCGTTATCACGTCGTACTCTCCCGTGGTGCAGGCCACCTTCGTGATGCAGGAATCCTCCGTGGAAGAGCTCGCCAGTGCCGAAAGAACCTCCTCGATCTTGCCCACTTCCACCGTCATGAGCATGTAACATTTGAGCGATTCCGGGGATTCCTCCCTCGCCGCTTTGATATCCGGTTCGTAGGTGACGACCTCTGTGACCGTGCTCGTTATGCCTTCGATGTTCTGCAGCTCACCGACGATGAAGGCGTGGAGACCCGACATCTCTTCGGACCGTATCATGTGTATGATGTCGAACTTGCCCGTTGTCGAATCCGCATACAGCGTCTCAACGTGGGGGTTCTTGTTCACCACCTTGATCAGTTCGCTGATCACCTGATCGATCATTCCCGTCCTCACGTTTATCAGGACGAACGCGGAAATCCTGCCCATGTTCTGTCTCCTCCTCTTCGTCGTGACCCCCCATGCCCGGAAGCCAATTGGAGCAGTGGGAGCTGATTGAAAAAATATAACGAGAACAAGATATAAATATGTTCTATAACTTTTTTCGCCGGACTTTCCCCAATCCCACATTTAACCACTGAACCGGTTATCCGGATATACGAGGCCAGGGCCATGCTCATCGTGCTTGAAGGGATCGACAACTCGGGCAAGACGTACCAGTCTGAGATGCTACGTCAACGTCTCTTCGAAAAGGGGCACCGAGTCCGCATTCTGAAATCGATATTGCCGAAGGTCACGGAGAGTTTTTCAAGACAGGAGCGCCAGGGGAAGCTGCCGCCCTTGCTCCAGGGCTTCCTGGAGGCCGCGAGGACGGCATTCGGCATGTCCGAAGCCAGGGGCGACGAGGGTGAGCTCGTGATAATCGATCGGTTCATTCACACGATCATAGCCCACGGTATGGCGGGGGATGCGAACGTTGAATGGCTGTCCGAAATGCGCAGAGCGGAGCTGTACGACCTGGGTATCTATCTGGACGTCACGCCGGAGGAGGCGGTGGCCCGATCCAGAAAGGCGCAGGACGGCATGAGATACACGACCGAGTATCTTGGAGGTGTCCGGAAACATTATCTTGATTTCGTCGAAGAAGGAGAACTGATCCTCGTCGACGGGATGAGGGACAGGGATGTCATAACGAGGGAGCTCATGGGTATTATCGAGGCCGGTTTCCCTTTCGGAACGTGATCCCACCCACATGGATGCTGATAGAACACGCGAGCGTCAATGATACTTCTATCTCGATCATATGGAGAATTCCATGTCATTCTCCAGTTTCAGCTCCTTTCTGAGTCTGGCCAGCTCCTCATGCTCGTCCTCGTCGATGATGCCGTCCTCGAGAACTCTCATCATGGCATCCATGTAGAGCTTGACGTTGCCGCGCCTTCTCTCCTTCACCTCGCGTTCGAGCTTCTCGTGTTCCTCGCTGCCGACTCCCAGCTGGTCCTTGAGGCGATCGAGCTCCTCCTGTTCCTCCTCCGTTACCACGCCGTCGGCCCAGACCTTCATCAGCGCACCCTTGTAGGCCTCCAGGTCCTCCTGATGCGACTCCTCGTCCCAGGTTGCCACGTAACCCTTGGGAATGGGCTCGGAGCTATCCTCCTTCACGATCTCAGGCTCTTTTACTATGGACGGCATGGTCCTCTTCGCACCGGCATCATCTCTGAGCCTGCGGGCAATGTCGTTGGCCAGGTTAACCGCATCCAGGGATATCTCCACCGCCCCGAGATAATCGTCCGCCATCATCAGGCTCCTTGCTTCGAGGAATCGCTCGAAGGCCTTGCCGATATCCACTCCCCCCTCTCTGTGTTTTAGAAGCTTCTCCTTGGACAGCAGCAGCACGTTGACCGTGTATTTGTAAAGAAGGGTCTTCGCCGCCTCCCTGGAATGCTCCGCGAGCTCGATGGCCTTTGCGATATTGTTGTTGTTCGCGGCGTACTTTGCCTGAATGAAGAAGTTCTCGGGCTCGCGAACATCCCCGTCTATCTTACGCAGATCATCGATGTACTTTCTGGCCTCCAGAAGTAATGTGTTGAACCTAACGATCTCATCGTGTTCCGGGCCCGATGCGGGGGCCTGGGCTCCTACCGGGGCAGCGGGGGCCTTCTGCTTCATGGACGCGTCATAGGCGGCCCTCTCGTCCTCGCTCATGAGAACGTCCTTGGCCATGTTGATCTTCTTCATTTCCTCGTTTGCCACATGCTTCAATTTCGGTCCCAGGTTCGCCACCTTGTCGGGGTGGTACATGATCACCATTTTCTTGTAAGCTTTCTTGATATCGCTTTTGGAGGCATCCTGGGGAATTCCCAGCAGTTCGTAATAATTGATATCTTCCATCTGAAAACCTCGCTATGGCTGTCCACCGCTTATCTCCCTTAGAGCCCTCATCGTTATCTCGTTGAGGGCTTCCGTGGATCGCTTCAGGCTCTCTTTGAATCTCCCCTCATCGTTTTTACTCTTTGCCTCATAATATCTATCCATGAAATTCTGCTTCAGTTCACCCTCCGGCAGTTCCCCTATCCTTTCCCTGAGAAGACCGAGGTTCTTCCCGGATTTGCTTCTTGCCATCTCGTCGGAAGCGAGTACGCGGGCCCGTTCGAGGATAGCGCTCGTTCCCTCCGCATCACGAAAGAGAATTCTCTTACTGGCTTCCTCCAGCATCCGCTCCATCTCCTCCCGGAGCGTACCTCCCTCGGGAAGATATGTCAGATCCCGGTCCAGTCCATGTAATTCTTTTTCCAGTTCCGAAAGGCGTCTCTCCCGGCGTATCTCCTCGTCGCACTTCACCAGGAGCCTGTGGGCATCCTCCCACATTCCCCCCTCCTTGAACTCCGATATCTTGGATAGCATCCTTTTAAATCTTCCCCGGGTCTCGTCATCGAAATTGGCGGTATTTCTCCTGCCCAGCTCTCGCTCCAGGGACCTGACCTCCTCCTTCCAGTACGATGCCCTGGCCCTATCCACCATCCTCTCGATGGAGGACAGGATATCTTTCACATCCTGTGTATTACCCCTCTCGATCCGATCCGAGAGCTTTTTCAGCTTCTCCTCGAGTCCCTTCGGATCGGTCAGCTGATCGGAGAACCTCTCCGAGTCACTCCTCAGTTCGTCGAGCCTGCGGATGAGCTCCTCCGTTATGGCCCGCTCCCGCCCCTCCCGGCACATGATGGTAACCTCTCTGAAAAGCCGCGAGGCGATATCGAACTCACCCCTTTCCCGAAGAAGCTTGGCCCTGTCGTACATCCTTCTGATATCCTTCGGTGCCTCCCGTCCTCCCGTGAGACCGACGAGTGCCTCCCTCGCTTCCCTGTGAAGGGCGTTTAGAGACTCCAGGGCGCTCTGTTTTCTGTTCGTCTGAAGGAGGTTTATGAGCTCGTTAGCCAGCTCCTCCGCGCCCTCTTCATCTCCCGTCCTTATTAGTCTGTCGAGGACCTCTATCCCCCGCTTGACGTCGGTATCCGCATCCCCCATTTCACTCACAGCCTCTTTCAGTTCCTCCAGGCTCGCACGGGGATCGGTTCTTTCCACGCCGGCTTCTTCGGCCTGGATCGCCTCGATCATCTGTGTTTCGGGGGGAGAAGACGCTTCCTGCCCATCGTTCCCGATCACTTCCGAATATTCTCCGGGAGATTTCGGAGGATCCGGTGGTGCTTTGCCTTCCTTTACTGCCGTTTTCCGGGAGACCTCCTCGGCTTCGAGAAGGTCGTCCTCATCCATGTCCTCGTAAATGGGGACCAGTACCGGAATGTCCTCATCATCCTCGGCATATCTGCCGCTCTCCGCCATCACCTGCTCTTCGGTGCAGGCAGCATCCCCCCTCTCCGTCCTGACCGCCTCCAGAACAAGTCTGGTGACAACATCCTCCATCTCTTCCCCCTCATCCACATCGACGAGGATGGTCTCACCCGAAAGGAAGTGGTACATGTCGATTATCTTTTCCATCTTGATGATGAACAGCTGTACCTGATCGTAATCGCCTTCCTTCAACGAGAGCCGGCATTGGCTGTAGAGCCTTCTCAGGGGAACCGTGTTGATCCCTTTCTTCAGGAGGGCCGATATTTCCTTCTCGATCTCGAGAAGCCCCCTGTTGATGTTCTCCATGCGTGATAGAATATCAGACGTTCTCCGGCGAAGGTCCAGGACTTCGACCTTGGCCTCATCGAGCTCACCCTTCTTCATCAGAGCCATTATCTTCCTGATATCCTCGTTGAACTCGATGACAGGAACCCCGATCTTCTTGAGAAAATTCAATGAGTTGTAAACGTTCATCAGATGACTCTTGATCTCGGGAATGTCGCTCACGGACCTCCTCCTGGAATAGCATTTTCCCTCCGAGCGTTATCAGAACTCATAGGGCTCATCATACAATCAGCTTCCTAGTATCTCATCACATAACACGCGGATAGGTATGTTTAAGCCTCCCGGCATGCAGTTTGCATCCAATTATACACGGGCCGGAGAGCTGCTCAGACGTTCAATTTTTCGAATATCAGTTTGTCGAAGATGACGTTGATGCCCTCTTCGCTGATAGAATAGGGATGGATCCTCTCGTCTGTAAAATCGCCCCTCATCTTCTGTATTCCCACTGCTCTTTCCCTTCCTCCCGGCGTACGTGCAAAATAGAACCGTATGATCCCCGCCACCGCATATACCTCTATTGAAGTGAACCTCTCCGAAACGTCGTCGAGATACATGACCGTACAATCCTTGTAGGATGAGATGTTGTTGATGAGGCGGTGAATTCTCCTCCTGGCATCGATCTCGTCCTCCAGAAGGGTTATCTCCTTGAGGGAGTCAAAAACGACGCGGCGGTACGGTTTCTTGGAGAAATGGACCTGGATGAGGTTCTCGAAATACCGGTGGTTGCGATACTCGGGTAATTCCAGCACATCCACGAGATCCAGGCATAGGAAATCGATCCCGGAAAGATCCCAGTTGTAGATCTCCGTATTCTCCATGAGCTCTTCCTTTTTCTTCGAAAGAGAGATGTAGAGCACGTCCTCGCCGTTCTTTATACCCTCGAGGAGAAAATGAAGTGCCAACGTGCACTTGCCGGAGCCCGGTGGGCCGGTCAACAGAAAGCTTCGGCCCTTTATCAGACCGCCCCTCAAAATCTTGTCCAATCCTTCGACGCCGGTGGATATCTTTTCCATGTTCTCATCCTCACGATGCGATAGTATTACCGGGGCCCTTGGCAACCTTTTTCCGCTCCGTTCTCATGCGGAGGGACTTCCTCGGGACCTGATGAATATCTATGACCAGCAGCAATTTTATATTGTCCACGGGACAGAGTGAACGGAGATAATGTTGAAATATTATAAATATTGTGATTGGATTGATACAATCTCTCGGCTATTCTTCGCCCCCGAGTAGAGCTCAAGTAATTCTCCGTTCAGCTTCAGAAAATTCTCTCCCCAGGTGAAAATACCAAGTATCTTTCTCGCTTGTTCCTTCATTCCAACAATGTAGAGGGTCGCGGCGAAGGCCTCCAGCGTGCTCAGGCGGGCTGGTTTCCCCCAGTTCACGGGATTGGCAGCCAGCATAAAGGGCAAGGCCCTCGAGTCGTATCTCGTGTAAAGGACCCTTCTTGCGAACATCTCCTCCGCATCCCGCCACGAGCAGTCTATAACCCCTATTCCCTTTTTTCGTGCGGCATCGCCGTCGGCCGGGGAAAGAGCCCTCTCGGAAAACGGGTTCAGTAGAATGATCCTCGGTGGGAAGGCCAGCGCCGACCTGACCTCCCGGGCATGGCCGAACCGCATCATCTTCTTTGCAGAGCACTTTCGTGGATCGTCACCTTCGAGGTCCAGTATCCAGAGGGCGGCCTCGTCAGAGCCCATGATCTTCCTTCCACATTTCCTTCAGATTTTCATAGGCCTCGAAGAGGTATTCACGCAGTTCGCTCAGCGTTCCCTCGTTGGGCACCATGTAATTCGAAAGAGAGATCAGCTCTCCAAGGCCGTATCCCAGCTCTCTTTCGTCCCGTTCCAGGAAAACGGCCAGTTCCCGGCTGTCGTCCGATCTTCCACGCGATAGGACCCGTCGTCTTCTCGTTTTGGGGGAGGAATGTACCGCAAGGACCCGGAGCTCTCCCCGCAGGCCGGAGCGAAGCAGTTCAAGCTCCTCCGGAGCTCTCACGCCGTCGATGAGAAGGCATTCGTGTTGATCCAGAATGCCCGATCGCTCGATGTGCTCGATGACCCTCTCTGCCCAAACCACATCCCCGTGCTCCTCCCTCCCGGTGTTTGCCAGCGTCCCAATATTTTCTGCCGTCGGCTTCAGTCCCCTTATGGCCGCTTCCCTCCTGACGGCATCACCCAGGCTGACCACGTGGAAATCCTTCTCCCTGAAGAATTCCACGACCTCCCCCTTACCAGATGCGGGCATTCCGATTACCACTAAAACGTACATAATGCGGGCTCCATCCATGACATGCATCGGTGAATCCTCCTCGTCTTATAAAAAAGTATGGCAATCCGGATTAATCAAGTACGATTCCACGAAAGATCGAGTCTTTTCCCGAAGTATTTCAGTACGATGGGCATCTCGTCACATTATCCAGTTTGATTTCATTGGGGAAAATTAGATATAATTTATCAGTAATATATACTACAATGGAGTAACTACAAAAGTGTATTCATTCCTGTTGTGATTATGGGAGGCAAAAATATATGTTAACGGGATGTCCAGGCACCTTCAACATGAAGACACCCACCCTCAAGATCAAGAAATGTCCCGAGTGCGGCTCAGACGTGGAGCTATTCTCCATCGACGTGCAGGTTGCCTGCGAGACGTGCGGTTTTTTGGTCTTCAATGACATCCAATCATGTATACAATGGTGCAAGTACGCCAGGGATTGCGTCGGAGAGGAGCTCTACATGAAACTCAAGAAGCGAAGGGTCCTCTTCGTCGGGGAAAGGGATGCGGCAAGGACTCAGATGGCCCGGGCTGTTGCATCGAAATTCAATGAGGATCCCAACCTCGAGTTCTCTAGCGTCGGGATAGATCCTGCACAGGAGATAGATCCCCTTGCACTGGAGCTCATTTTGGAGGAAGGAATGGAATGGAAGGCCAAACCCAGACCCCTTCCTCTATACGATGATTCCGATATAATAGTCATGATGGGTTGTGACGGGGTGGAGAATCTCAACGCAGACGCCCGGACCATCGAATGGGAAATCGGGGACCCGCATGGAAAGGGAATGGATGAGTATCGTAAGACCTTCGCCATTATCAAGGACGAGGTGAAAGCTCTTTTAAAGGAGCTCAAGTAGAGCGGTCCGGTCGAAAGCCCCTTCATTCACGATCCGCGGAGTTGGAGGAAAAGGTCCGACAGGATGCTTACATGGAAGCCAAGGAGGGCACTATCATGCAGGATACGGATATCGAGAGAAGGGAGGTTCCCATTTCCGGTATGACCTGTGTTATGTGTTCAAGAGCCGTTGAGAGATCCATCGGGGCACTACCTGGAGTGAGAGGGGCCACAGTGGATCTGGCCAGGGAACGGGCAGCGGTGGAATTCGATCCTTCCACCACTTCCATGGATGACATCATCGGGGCAGTCAGGAAGGCCGGTTATGAAGTTCCCCGGGATGAGATCACCGTCAATGTCGGCGGCATGACCTGTGCGGTCTGTGCCCGGAACGTCGAAAGGACCCTACTGCGCGTCGGTGGCATCTCGGAGGCAAGGGTGAACCTGGCCACGGAGAGCGTGAAGGTGGCCTATAGTGGACGAAATCCCCCTTTATCGGATATCAGAAGGGCGGTTGAAGGTGCCGGCTTTGGTTATTTGGGCCCCGTCGGTTCGAAGGATGCAGGCCGTGGGGGATCCGGGAAAAAAGGCGAGTTAAGAGCAAAGCTGCTCCGCTTCACCGTGGGATTCTCCGTTAGCGTTCCCATGATGCTCCTGATGTATGCGATGAGATTGGATCTGCTCGAGGTCGAGTTCTCGTATCCCGTGGAGTACCTGTTTCTGGCAGTGACCGCACCGACCTTCATCTTCGTTTCCTACCCCATTTTCAAGGCCGCTTTCCGTTCCCTGCGAAACCGGGCCCTCAACATGGACGTGATGTATTCCATGGGCATAGGGGTGGCCTTCGGAGCAAGCATTCTCGGTACGTTCGGGATATTGCTGGACCGAAGTTTCTCCTTCTACGACACCGCCCTGATGCTGGCCTCCTTCCTTACCCTGGGACGATACCTCGAGGCCCGGGCCAAGGGAAAGACCTCGAGAGCAATCGAAAGGCTCATGGAGATGGCCCCCTCCACCGCAACCGTGATGAAGGCGGGGGTGGAGAAGGAGATCCCCCTGGAGCGAGTGGTCGTGGGGGACGTGGTCCTGGTGCGCCCCGGGGACAGCATTCCGGTGGACGGCATCGTAATTGCGGGCGAGAGCCTTGTGAACGAATCCATGATAACCGGCGAGCCCGTGCCCGTTCCCAAGGATAAGGGAAAGAGCGTGTTCGGGGGGACCATCAATGAGAACGGTGTGCTGAGGATCCGGACCGCGAAGGTCGGAAAGGACACCGTACTTGCGAGGATCATCCGCCTGGTCACGGAGGCACAGGGCTCGAGGCCCCCTGTTCAGAGGGTGGCCGACCGGGTCGTGACCTATTTCATCCCCGTCATCCTGGCCGTCGCGATCCTGGCGTTTCTGGGATGGTACGTGGTGGCCGGAGAATCGCTGCTGTTCTCCCTGACCGTGTTGATATCCATACTGGTTGTGGCCTGTCCTTGTGCACTGGGCCTTGCCACTCCCACGGCCGTCACGGTGGGGATCGGACGGGGCGCCGAGCTCGGCATACTCATCAAGAACGGCGAGGTGCTGGAGGTCGCCCCGAAGCTGGATGTCGTGGTCTTCGACAAGACCGGGACGCTGACCAGGGGCAGGCCGTCGGTGGTAGAGGTGATAACCTTCGGACAGAAGGAGAACGAACTCCTGGGCCTTGCAGCCAGCCTGGAATGGAACTCGAACCATCCCCTGGCAAGTGCTCTGGTGGAACATGCTGAGATGGGAGGTATCTCCCTTCACGATGCGGAAGGATTCGAACAGACTGTCGGGAAGGGAGTATCCGGAATGGTGAAGGACAGGAATATTATGGTGGGAAACCGGAGAATGCTGGAGGACGAGGGAATTGATTTCACCAGGGCTGCGGCGGACCTCGAGAGGATGGAGAAGGCCAGAAGGACGGCAATGCTCGTCGCCGTGGATAAACGATTGGCAGGTGTCATTGGAATTGCCGATCCCCCCAGGAAGGGAGCCGGACTGGCCGTGTCACAACTGAAGCGGATGGGCCTTAGGGTCGTGATGATGACCGGAGACAACGAGAGGGCGGCAAGGGCATTGGCCAGGAGCGTCGGGATAACGGATGTCGCAGCGGATGTCCTTCCGGAAAGCAAGGAGAGCGAGGTGGGTAAACTGCAGGAAAGGGGAGAGGTGGTGGCATTCGTGGGGGACGGCATAAACGATGCTCCGGCCCTGGCCAGAGCAGATGTGGGAATAGCGATGGGAAGCGGGACCGATGTGGCCATGGAGAGCGGGGACGTGGTGCTGGTCGGGAGCGACGTGACGGACGTTGCCGCCGCCGTCCAGCTGGGAAGGAAGGTGATGGGAAGGATCAAGCAGAACCTGTTCTGGGCCCTGGCCTACAACTCCGCACTGGTTCCCCTGGCCGCAGGCGTCCTGCGGCTGTTCTCCGATATCACCTTCCCGCCCGAGCTCGCAGGTGGGGCCATGGCAATGAGCTCGGTAACCGTGGTGAGCCTTTCTCTCATGTTGAGAAGATACGTACCGCCCGTGCTACAGGGTGGAAAAAACGGATGAGCCCCCCATTTCACCTTTTTCACGTCCTTGTATGAAGCGGAATCGTTCCCGTCAGGCTGCGATTCCGCGCACATTGGCAAGCTGAAAACCCTTGATGCATCAAAGATACATCCGGTCCTTTCGGGTCCTGGCGTATCAGAGATACGCCTGTATTTGCCCGTTTCACTCCGGGGCATAATATGCCCCTGCACCCTCGGGGCGTTACCCTGCGGGTGCCGAGGCGTTACTCGGCAAACCGTTACTCGAAAGGCCTCGACATTCTGTCGAG
>CAYRFL010000126.1:0-11192 GCA_964423515.1 uncultured archaeon | reverse complement strand
TCCTTAGATATAATATTAATTCGTGAAATAATGAGGGGATTCGGTCATTTGAACCGACGTTGTACTGCATAAACATAAATACGGCCAAACTGTTATACAAATCGGTCATCCATGTTCAAGAGCCACACACGAAAAGGGGTGAACGTTCTATTCTACACTCTCCTTGCAGAGGTGATCCTATCGGTACTGTCCATGCTGTTCCTGTCAGGCATAGTTTTCGCACTCCCCTCCGATGCACCGCAGGAGAGTACCATGGAAGAGACGAACGATACATATGCAGGTTTGGGAATCGGCATCTGTATATTTGCACTGCTGTTCCTTCTCGCCGCACTGGGAATTCTGGTCGGTTTTATTGTCGGGATGGTGTTCATGATAATGGGAAGGAAGGAGTTCGGTTCCCGGCACCGCCGGCACGTGACGGCCGCCGGCATTATGCTCATCATCTTTATCCTTCTGATCTTTATCTCAGTCGTCATAATCATGATGGAATCTGCGAGGGGAGATACTCCAGTATATGATATAATCACCATGCTGGCCGGTTGGTTGTTCCAGCTGTCAATAGTGTATCTCATACTCGCCATAGCCCAGAAAAAGGAAGGATCAAGACTCTGGCAGGGTTTCGGCATTACCGTGGTGGGATCGATAATAGGCCTGATAGTCAGCAATATGAACGTGACGAGCCCGGGAGATTTGAAATCCGCACTGGTGCTGCTCGCCATTCCCGGCCTGATCAACTTGATCGGGAGCATATTCATCCTCGTCGCCTACTGGAACACATATACCGACATCAGGGATGGGATAATAGCGCCCGAATACAGTGAATTACCGAGTGCATATCGTGATTACAGGCAAATGAGCGATCAGTACCGGTTCCAGTACCCAAATCAGGACTATTACCAGTATCCGCATCAGCACCAGCATCAACATCAACCTCGGCAACAATATGATCATAGGTCTCGGGGCCACTACCCGATGCCTTCCGAAGCGGATGTGATCCCCAAACCGAACCGGAAGCGAGGACAGATAGGAAAACATCTGACCGCATACGGTCATCGGGACCCACATGACTATCCGGATGGGTTTGAATACGAGGAGCTGGAGCCAGTGGAGTTCGAGCTCGAAGAGGAGGAAACATGGTAGAGACAAGGACCGGAAAGGGAATATGGCTCCTCCATCGGTCCATGATGGGGGAGTTCATCGTAACCCTGTTCTCCCAGTTGACGCTGTTCGCTCTACTGTACCTCTCCATAGATTCTGACGGCGAAGAGACCGGCCTGGGCGGCATCAACCTCGGTATTCTCTGTCTCATCGGCATCATACTGCTAACTATTTCGGCCATATTCGTCACAGCGCAGATAATGGGAATAGTCAAACTCTACAGAGGCCGGTACGAATTCGGATGCCGGCATCGAAAGAACATGCTGGTGGGTCTTACACTCTACGGGATCGGGTGGCTCATCGTCTCCTTTGCCCTGTTCGTTCCCTGGGTCTTCTCCCTTGCCGGCGTCATGGTCATACACCTTAGCTATGTTTTCTTCATCGTTTCCGTGGCGAAGACAAAACAGAGAAGGATGCTCTGGATAGGATTCGCCATGCGGGTGGCCTCTCCGATCCTTCTTATCGTCGGCTGGATCTTCATACTCTGGACCTGGACCGTGTCGCTCGGATCGGAACTTGAAGCGCAGCCCGTCGTCATGGTGGGTGTGACGGTAACCGCCCTCGCCCTGGGACTCGCCGGTTTCGTGGTCACCGTGATGGCATACGGCGGGACGTGCAAGGCAATAAGGGATGGCAGTATAGAGCCGAGTTTCGAGGAACCTGGCGGCACCCCGTACGGCCACCACGCACATTATCAGGCTCACTACTATCCCCCTTCGGTCCGAAAGGATCCGGCGATACCACATCCAAAGAGAGGCCTTCGCACCGAAGCCACTGACGTGAGCGGCCCCGCTGCCGATGGTGTAAATGATGAAGCGGATGATGTCGCTCCCCTGGAGGTGGAACCCATGGCAGAGGGGGAGTTGACCCCCAATATCGAGCCGCATGAGAAAGTAGGCCCGGAAACCGAGACCAAGGGAAAACCGCCGCGGAAAGAAGAGCCTGTCGAGTTCGAGCTTGCTGAGAATGACGAAGAATAGAAATGGGGGGGAACCTAATAATATTGGCCAGTGAATTTTTTCTTGGTCATGAGATGAAAATGTATTAATGAGTTGAATATCATATTGAATATATTCAGCGGAATCGACCCTTCGGATCCGCGATCCACCTTATCGGATGGGCGTTGCTCCGTTCACTCCTTCCTCCGCTCCAATCGGACGTGAAAAGTTGATGAAAATGAAGAGATGGCATGCAATAATCATACTTGCCATACTGACCCTCATCACCGCCTCCTATCTGCCGTATTCCCAGATGAGGGAGACGAAACACAAGCCTCTGAGCGAGGCGGAGGACCTCTTATCGAAACCCTTTCCCGACAATGACGGAGACCTCCTGAGCGATCTCATCGAGGAGTCCATTGCCGGTACGAACATCTCCAGACCAGATACCGACGGCGATCTCTTTCCCGATGGCGCGGAATACGATTTCTGGAACTCGACCATGCGGGAAACGGGCCTGCCGGAGCTGGGACCCACGGGAGATGCGGACGGGGACGGAACCACGAACATACTAGATTGGGACAGCGACGGAGACGAGGTTCCCGACGGCTGGGAGGTGGCCAACGACCTGCTTCCCTGGTCGGCCGATACCGATGGCGACGGCGGCTCGGACAGGCTCGAGTACTACATACAGTACGACTACGACGCGTTCCCGGACCCCACCGACGAGGACGGAGACCGGATACCGGATAGATGGGAGAGACATTTCGGCGTCGGAGAACCGGACGATGATCTCGACGAGGACGGCGTTACGAACCTCTACGAATGGATACAGGGCTCCGATCCCACATGGCGGGACGAGAGATACGGTTTCGAATACGCGGAATGGGAATATGACCGGGAATGGAAATTGGAACACGATACGGATTTCGACGGCCTTTCGAACAAGCTGGAGAATGCCATGGGACTCGACCCGGAGAATTACGATTCCGATGAGGATGGGATCAGCGACGGAGAGGAGGTGCTCGAAGGAACCCTGCCCTTTGACGACGATACGGACGGGGACGGGCTGAAGGATAATGTAGAGAACTGGTGGAGCGGATCCAGCCCGTTTACCGGGGATACCGATATGGACGGCCTTCCGGACCAGCTGGAGGTCATCACCTTCCCGGACGTTCCCGATACGGACCGGGACCTCATACCCGACGGCAGCGAGCCCCATGCCTTCGACCCTGACCGCGACGGCCTTCCCACGGCGGTGGAACTGGATGACGGGGACGGAGAGACCACCGACCCCACCGATCCCGACAGCGACGGGGACGGTATCTGGGACGGTACGGAGGACAGGAACCGCAACGGGAGAAGGGACGGTGACGAGCTCAGGAATGGCGAGAGCGACTGGGGGCACGGGGGAGAGACCGACCCCTTGAAATACGACACCGACCAGGGAGGTACAGGCGACGGGGAGGAGATGATGTTCGGGTTCGATCCCCTGGATCCCTCGGACGACCCCGACCTGGATATCGACCCACCGGATTGGGATTTACCCGTTACACCCACGGTGAACTTATTGGGCCTTTTATTCAGTACTCCCGTTCTCATAATAGTCGCCATCGTCTTCCTGGCGGTACTTCTGGCGCTGCTGCTATTTAGGACAGGAGCAAAACGAAAAGAGAGACTAGTCGAGGACGTCATACGCATGCTCGGTTCGGCCGAGAGAGTACTGTACGAGCTGGACGACAGCGACGAGATCCGGAATCTCATCTACCGCATATACGTCAAATTCCAGCGAATGCTCGGAGGACAGGGGCTTTTCAGGGCATCGAGCATGACGGTCAGGGAGTTCGAGACCATGGTGGCCCGCGAACTGCCGGTAAAAAAGGGACCCATCTCCCGCATAACCGGCATTTTCGAGGAGGCCCGCTACAGCGACCATGCCCTGGGCGTGCCCACGAGGAACAGGGCCGTGAGGGTATTTCGTGAATTCCGCCTGGACCTGGAGGAGTACGTACGGGATCGGAGAGGATTGATCGGCGGTCTGGCAGCCTTCTTCGGCATTCGCCGGGAAATGAAAGGAATAGATGGCGGGAGGCGGGGCGGAAAGCAATCCGAGAGCACTGGAAAACTGGATGAAAGGAGGGTTGTCGATAAGGGGCGCAGCAGGGACGGCGGTCGGGATATCGGCGAACATGGCCAGGAGGCCGTAAGAGAGATGAAGGGGGGGCGGGATTGAGCGGTAAAAAGATCAAAAAACGGGGTAGGGTACGCAGGGTCTCCGAATACGTTGGCATAGCCCTGCTGCTGTTCATGTCGGCAGGGATGACGGTGGTGATACTCACAAGCGGTCTCGGGGCGCCCCAGATGTCCATATATTCCGACGATTGGAACGGCCTGTCCGAATTCAGAGGGGAGCTGGAGGGACAGGGATACGACGTGGGGCACATCTCCTCGTCTCCAGTGTACCTCGGCGAGGTGGAAGAGTCGGAGGGGACGCTGCTCATCATAGCGGGACTCGAAAGGGAGTACGGTTGGACCGAGCTGGAGGCCATCGGCGAGTTCATCGCATCGGGAGGCTCGGTGATACTCGCCGACGATTTCGGCTACGGAAACTCCTTCCTCGATAGCTTCAGCTTCTCGTTACATGACGATCTTCCGGGCGCGATGCTGGAACCCGACGGATACTACAACGAGGACAAGATAGGCTACAGGTTCTCCACGAGCCCAATAGTGGATATGACTTATGAGTCGGACCCCGGCTTCTTCCAGGTATATTCCAACAACTATCCGCAGTACCACCTGCTGCTCAACATGCCCTCGGCGTTCATCGAGAGCGAGAGCGAAAACGATCCGATCCATTCCGATTACAGGGCTCCCGACGGTGCACCGATACTCACCGGTGCCGGAAGCTGGATGGACGATGACGGAGACCGCCGTAGGGATCCCGGCGAGAGGGGCGGGCCCTTTCCAATCGCTCTTATGTACTCGCAGGACGATTACAGCTGGGATGGCGAGAGCAGCGGGCATCTCCTTCTCCTTTCCGATCCCAGCATCTTTCTGAACGACATGTGGGACATGATGGACAACAGCGACTTTACCATGGATATGATCGGGAATCTCCTGCCGGATGGAGGGAGGGTGCTGTTCGATGAGAGCGTTCACGTTACTGGAGGATGGCAGGGGGAGGCCGCCAGGATGTACCACTGGTCCGTGGGATATCTGACCGAGGGCTGTCTTTTCCCCGCGCTCATCATTTCCATCTCCGTATTCGTTCTGATCCTCGTTTCGGTCAGGAAGAAACCCAAGGCAGACTATTCCAGGCACAGGGACGTTCTCCGCCAGAAGAACCTCTACTCCCTTCTGAGGAAGGAACTGGGCATGGAAGAATACCAATGGATGAGATCCATCCTCCTGGAGAAGATCAGGATATCCTACGACATCCCGCCCGCGGAGTTCCACTCGCTCCCGCGTTACAAGATCGAGATGATGCTGGACGACCCGCTGCTCTATCCCTTCATCCACGGGACCGTAGAACCGAGAACACTTGCGGACAGGGACCAGCTGGAATGGTTCGCCGAGAGGATTATCCGATGGGAGCGGGTTCCCGAGATCATGACCGTTGCAGAGTCCCTCGAAGGATCGGACACACCCGCGCCCGCCCGCGCGGTCAGTAATAGGAAAACGGGAAGGGCAGGTGCGAGAGGGATCGATAACCGAAAGGAGGAGGGGGATTAGATGCTGTCTCGCAAGGGAGTGGTGGTTCTAATTTGTGCAATTATCATCTGTGTACTCGGCATGGCGGTTCGCGATCACCAGGCCATCGTACTGGGCATGTTCCTTCTGGTGGCCCTCGTGTTCTCGTACCGGCGGCTTCCCGGTATGATCCGCATGGCGAGGTCCACATTCCCACCCAGGATAATCGAGGGGGACGAGGCGAGGATCAGGCTCTCCATGTGGGCGGCGGACGAGGAGAGCCAGGACGGAGGAGATGGGAACGAAAAGAATAATAAAGGACGGCGGGGAAAGGGGAAAGATGAGGGAAAGGCGCGGGAACGGAGGAAGAAAGGCAGCGGGAAAAGGGAGGCGGGGAGGTCGGATACGGGAAGAGCAATGCTCGTGGAGATGAAGGACGAGCTGCCGGGCCGCTTGGCACTCTCCCGCGAGTCCAACCACAAGTTGTTATACGTACCGGCGAGAAGGATGCGGAAGATGTCCTATGCACTGTACTGTCCCATACGGGGATATTACAACCTGGGACCGGCGAAGCTCAGGCTCTCCGACAATTTCGACCTGGTATGTCGGGAGACGAGCGTCGAGGAGCAGTTCAGGCTGCCTGTGAACCTTGCCCATCATAAGCTCAGGTCATTCGATATGGAGATCAGGGCCTTCGACTGGAACATGGGGCAGAACCTCCTCAATATCCAGGGCCTATCCAGCGATTTCTACAGCCTCAGGGACTACACGAAGCAGGACTCATTTCGAAACATCAACTGGAAGGCCACTGCACGAAAGCGGAAGATAATGGTGAATACCTACGAGAGGGAGAGCCTGACGGATTGCTGCATACTCATAGATGCCAGGACGGCCACGGGACTGGGGAGGCCCCATGACAACTTCCTGGAGTATTCGGTACGCCTCGCCTACGGCCTGGCCAGGACGGTGATTGACGATAATAACAGGCTGGCCCTGGCAACCTACGGCAGGTCAATAAGGATAGTACCCCCCGGACTGGGGCGGAACCACGCCGCCTACATCGAAGCGCTGCTCTTGAACGTTGCCCCCGAGGGCTACGTTCCCCTGGGCACGGCCCTGGTCCATACCTGGCCCTACCTGAAACCCGGCTCCACCGTGGTGATATTCTCGCCAATGGACTTCGATTGGACCTTTCTGTCCACGCTCAGGCTGCTCCAGAGCATGGACATGAGGATCTTGGTGGTAACGTCGCAGCTGCTGAACTTCGAGAGCCGGGCCTCGGGCGTGTTCAACGTCAAGAACAGGCTCGACGAGGTACGGTTCGAGATGATGATGCTCGAACTCGAGCGAATGGGCGTCAGGACGGTGGAGTGGAGCGTGGACGACAGCTACGATACGGTGCTGCGCGGTATAAACATGGCATCGGGAAGTGGAAGATACGGATAAGGGAATCCCGGAGAATGAAGCGATGACATTGAAAGGACGGAAAGCGGAAGGAAGGCCCATGGAGGCGATGATGCCGCAGGTAGATGAATTCCTGGAAGGCAGGGAGAGGGCGGAGAGGGAGGGGGGCGCCAGATGGCGAAGCCTCGTTGGTATCGACGCCCATCTGCCCATGCTGGCCATGCTGGAGCTGACCGCCCTGCTCTTAATGATCCTGGCCTACGTGTTCCATCAGTACGTCAACAGGGAGGCCTGGCTGCTGCGCGAGCTGGGGAATCCCTACCCGGGCCTCGCCAGAAGCCCGCAGATGTATCTCAGTCCCGTGCTGTTCATCATCTTTACGTGGCTCGTCATCGTGGGGATCAAGGCCGTCGTACGACTGATAAGGAAGGTGTCCCGAAAACGCGTCGATGAGGGGAAGGGACCGGGGGGCCTGAAGGTGTTCGTTGGAATCGGCCTGGGTGCCGCAGGGATCATGATGTTCATCGCTTTCAACTATTTTCTGTTCACCGACCCGAAAACTGCCTTCCTGCCATTCGTGGCGGCGCTCATGTACTCCCCGCTGCTCCTGGGCATTCTCGCCCTTCTTCTCCGCAAGAGATGGCTCATCCCGATATCGCTGGGAGCCACGGTCTTACAGGGCCTTCTGTACCGGAACGGATCCGAGGACCTCCCGCTGCTCCTTCTGTTCGCGATTCTCATGGTACTCTATGCCGAGGTCATGGATTCGGCCATACGGTTCTCCCTGGTGTACGGCAGCTGCATTCCTCACAGGGACCGTCACGACGCCCTCCTTCTGGACGACCTGGTGGGAAGATACCTGCGCCGGCTCATACTTGGCATTGCCGCTATCGCAGCGCTGAGCGCGGGCCTGTTCTACTCCAGGGACCTCGCATCGATGATACTTCCCGACAGCGTTACCAGGAGCGTCGAGTTCAATTCCCACCTCTTCTTCGTGATGCCGCTGCTGATGCTCCTGCTGGCCATCGTGGTGATCAGGCGTGTGGGGCGAAGATTTCTGGCGGGGAGGTAGAGAATTGTAAGACTTTTCAATCAAACTGCAAATACCACTGGTTCAAAGGGGGGTAAAGGTCCCAAATACTGTGTTATCCATTCTGGAAAAACCGAAGTATCATGTCATTTTTCCATTTAATTCCGATACGACCGGTGAAAATCTCGGTTTTGTTACGATATAACGGATGAATATCCCCATTTTTTACGACATGTCGGAAAACTTGTTCAAGTCCGGAATTCAAAAATACTCCCGGGTCCGGCGGCTCTGTCCTACGGTCTCTCGTCGCCCTCCCTCCCCATTTCCTCCATCTCATCGCCGCTCACACCATCACCATCATCATCCTCCACTTCATCCTTCGTCGCTCCCTTCCCCCCAACCTCCGCTTCGTCACCTCCCGGCACCGTCCGCCCGTGCTCGTCTCCATCGTTCCCCGCATCCATATCTCTCATATCTCTCTTCCTGTTGTCGTGCATGAACTTCACGAACATGAAACCACAACAAAGAAGGAATGCGCCAATTATGATACCCATCCAGATCACGACCGATCGGTCGGCCTTCTCCTCAACGGTGCCATTCCCGTCCGGGATGTCGTCATCATCCACCGGGGGAACGCCGTTCCCGCCGGACCCGCTTCCGTTATCCGGATCGTCGTCGCTCACGCTGTCATTCGCAGGAATCACGGTGATGTTCAGAAAGTCGACATCCCAGTTCCCCTGCGCGTCAATGACCTTCAGACCGACAGTATAATTGCCAAGCATATCGAAAACGAAGCCGAGAGTAGGACCGTACAATCTCACGTTCATGCCGTCATATACAAAGGTCCATGTGAAATTCACCACTCCCACATTGTCCGTGCTGCCGCTGCCGTCGAAATTCACAAGATGGCTGACATTGACGGTCATATCCTCCCCCGCGCGGGCAACCGGATCCTCGGTATCGATGACGTATATCCACAGGAAATCGGTATCCGTCAGGTTCACGGCATCGTAAACAGCGAGGGCGACGGTGTAGTTCCCCGGAATCGTGAAATTGTACTGCGGGGCCGGCCCCGCTAGCGTTATTGTAAGTTCGCCGCAGCTCAGCGTCCATTCGTACCGGACGATGCCGACGTTGTCGGAACAAAGGGAGCCATTGAGCGTCACGGTCGCGTCCTGGTCGATGGTCATGTTTTCCCCGATGTGGGCGACGGGGGGTGTGATGTCGAGCACCGTGATGGTGAAGAGGTCCACGGCTGCATTCCCGATGTGGTCGGTGACAGCGAGCGTTATCTCGTAAACGCCCGCCGAGTGGAATGTGAACTCGACCACCGGTCCCGTGAGCATGACCTCCTCACCGTCATAAAAAAAGCTCCATTCGAAGCTCCCGATAGCGATATTGTCCCGGCTGTCGGTGGCGTTGAAATAAACTATCTCGTGCTGTTCGATGGTGATGTTGTCCCTGTACGAGATCACTGGCGGCAGGGCGTCCGCCACGTATACGAGGATGGAATCGTTCGTCCACAATCCATGGACGCCGTAAACGGTGAGCTTCAGGACATAAATACCCGGTATCTCGAAGACGTGGGTCGGACTCGGTCCGTACAGGAATTCGGTATCGTTGCCGAGGGTAATATCCCAGGTGTAGTTGACGATGAGCTCGCGCCCGATGCACATGGAGCTGTCGAGGGTTATCGGCACGAGCTGATCGACGAGAAAATCGTTGCCGAGAAGGGCCAAGGGAACGGGGACGCCAAGGGGATTTGTCAATGGGTACGGGTCGGTTGCGTTGGCCGACCCGGCAAGTACGTAGGGCTTATCCACGATACCGTCGATGTTCATGTCGGGCGACGTCAAATCGGACCAGTAATTGCCGGAATTTCCACGGTACCAGATGTTGTCTGTACCGCTGTCGGAAGCCTGTTTCCCGCTGGGATAGTTATCGATGAAAAGATTTCCGAATATGTGGTTCTCGGCCGAACCTGCCGGGACTCCCATGCCTCGATAGCCGTTCGAGCGTATCGTGTTGTTCAGGAATTCGTTCGAATCGCCCGACACGAATATACCGTAGTCGGTATTGGATTCGATGTTGTTCATCTCGAAGTCGTTGTAATCGGCATCATTCAGAAGAATTCCCTGGCTGTTGTTCCTGCAATCATTTGAGTTCAGCTTGTTTTCATCGGACGAGGTTAGATAAATGCCACTTCCGTGGGTATGGTTTATACATGTGTTGTTAATTATTATATTTCTGCAAGAGTTCAATGAGATTCCATTTACATTATTCGAATCGCAGGTATTGTTGATTATCGTGTTGTTCTCACCCACATCCCAGCTATATTTGTTTATTCTAATACCATCTTCAGAATTGTTTTGCAGATTGTTGCTGTCGAGGACATTGTTTGATCCAGAAATATCGAGCCCGAACTCATGATTATTGTTACATGTGTTACCTAACAGAAGATTGTTTTTCGAACAGCTTATTCCCGATCCGAGATTGGACAAACATGTATTGTTAATAATCGTGTTGTTTTCCCAACAGATAATCCCAGTTTCGTTATTATAATTACACGAGTTATTGGATATGACGTAGGACTTTATTGAAAACATCTTCCAAGCTATTACTATACCGGAATCCTTATTCATATTACATATATTCCTGTCGATGTTTACCGGTCTGAGTTCTGATTCATCCTCAGAGATATCATATCTTATACCTATTGAAATTCCGTATGTGTTGTTATTGCATATATTATCATAAATTTGATCGCATTTATTGTGAGAAAGTAATATCCCATAGCCCCCGTTGTTATTGCATATATTCTCCCCAATTGAATTATTATCGGATTCCTTCAATATTATTCCTATTCCCCCTGGATAGTACGGATATCTCCTATTCCATGAACATTTGTTTTTATTAATCACAGTATTTACCGTACGATTGGTTAAATATATTCCTCCATCACGATTATAAAA
>CAYRFL010000125.1:0-11642 GCA_964423515.1 uncultured archaeon | reverse complement strand
CTGGAGCCAGTATGATGTTGTCTATACAAAACGGCGCGGAATTTTCCTTAATACATAAAAGTCCACTATTAGTACCGTCATGGGTTCCAAGATTCATTACTCCAACTTCAATAGTAGTGCCACCCATCCAACAATAATTATCGCCACTCATGAAAACATCGGTAAAGCTTAGATCTAGTTCACACCATAGTCTTACTGTAGGACCAGCTTCTACCAAGCCGCCGTAGTAGTACATTTCCAATGTAACGAATTGGGGGAAGGAAGGTCTCTCAGCAACAGTGAGGTATATTCTGTATGCTCCGGCCTCAATGTCATCAATCTCCGTTGTGAGTACATCTGGGCGGCCATTTTCTGGACGTCTCCATCCAACAACGACAAATTCACCACCACTTGTGAAATCGCTTTCTTGTATAATATACCAGTCATAGAGGGTACATTCTTCCGCTTCAATTACAAGCATTGTGTCTTCTCCCCCGACTCCTTCCGCCCCTTCATCCCAAACCATATTGGCTGTATTGTTGTATGATACAGCCACGAGGACCAATATGACCAGAATCGCTATGATAATTCCATAATTACTTCTTTCTTTTATATCCATCGTGTTTTTCCTCCTTGTTTTTTTATATTTTTAATTTTCCCGAAGCAAATCCAAACGACAACCTCTTGTGACAATGGTTGGTAAAATTCAATATCCTTCGTTAAAGTACTAATTATTTCTAAGACAAGTTTCGAAATTAATTTCACCCACCCTCTCCTCCTCCTCCTTTTATATTCTCCACTTTGTTCCCATTGCCGGACTTCGTGAGTTACCTCCCGATTCTCGCCTTCTCGAGCCCCCCTTATCCACGCTCATTCACTGTATCTATTCAATTATACTGTGTCGGACCCGCGTGCGCCTGTACCGCCCCTTGCCGCCCCCCGGCTATCGGGTCCTCTTATTCAAAGAGTGCAAGACTAACGACAGTATCGTGTTCAAAATGAAAAACATCAGTCGTTCAACTACCCTCCCGCCACCGCTCGCATACCAAAAAATCCGGCAAAGATTAAATAATCCCTTCGGGCATCCCAATGCCGACCATGTTCCTCCTGAACTCGCCGGATCTAGTCCGGAGAATGGCCCTTACGGCCCTGAAGCTGAGGTACCGAAATTCCGTTCTCGGTTTTCTCTGGTCCATCCTGAATCCGTTGTTCATGATAATCGTCCTGTCCGTGGTCTTCGGCTATTTCTTTCCTGATCGCTTCGACGTGGGGGTCCCCTATCCCGTCTTCCTCGTCATAGGCCTCATACTCTGGCGCTTCTTCACCCACGGCACCAACATGGGTCTGCGGGCACTTTCGGACTCGTCGCACATTATAAGGAAGGTCAGTTTCTCCCGGGAGGCCCTGCCCCTTGCATCGGTGCTCACCGCTCTTATCACCACCATCCTGGAGTTCGCGGTCTTCTTTCTTCTCATCATAATCTTCTCTTTCTTCTTCGATATCGATATAGGTCCCACCGTTATGATATTCCCGTACTTTCTGGCCCTGGAGTTTTTATTCGTCCTGGGTCTCTCGCTGTGCCTCTCCGCCGCCCACGTCATATTCCGGGACATGGCCCACATATGGGAAGTGGTTGTCTTCGGCGGCTTCTTCGCAACGCCCATATTCTATCCCATGCACATAATCCCGTACCGGTACGAGAGGTTCCTTCACCTCAATCCCCTTTCTGACATCATTACCGGCTCCAGGGCTGTCCTCATATACGGCGATGTCCCCGGGATCAAGGTATTCGTCTATCCCCTGGCCGCTTCGCTGTTCACACTGCTCATGGGCATAATCGTTTTTACGGCGTGCCAGAGGCGTATCGAAAAGGAGGTCTGAGGATGCGGCCCGTACCGAGGAATAGTGGCAGCCGTCCGAAAAGGAGACCCGCGATATCACTGCGGGGCATCAACCTCTCGTTCATGGTCCCCCCCTCAAGGAAGCGCTCGAGATTGTCATTCGTGAAGGAGAACCTTCTCCCGGTCACCTTCGGAAAGAGGGAGCTTGTGGCCCTCGAGGATATCTCGCTCGATGTGGCAGAGGGTGAATGCGTCGGCATCATAGGGGAGAACGGGTCCGGCAAGAGCACGCTCCTCAAGGTGATCGCCGGCATAATGATGCCCGATTCCGGAAGTATAAGGACCCGGGGAAAGGTGTCGCCCTTCCTCGAGCTGGGTGTCGGATTCCAGGGAGAGCTGACGGCAAGGGAGAACGTCTTCATCTTCGGCTCCCTTCTGGGGATCCCAAAGAAGGATATGAATCCGCTGCTCCCGGGCATACTGTCCTTTGCAGGACTTGCCGCCTTTTCCGAGCTAAAGGTGAAGAATTTCTCCTCCGGAATGTATGCCAGGCTGGCCTTCTCATGCGCCGTCAGCGTGGAGCCGGACATCCTCCTCATCGACGAGGTGTTCGCCGTGGGGGACGAGGCATTCCGGCACAAGTGCATGGATCGGCTCCTGGCCATAAAGCGGAGGGGAGGGACCATCGTCATCGTATCCCACAGGCTCGGGGATGTGAAACCTCTTTGCGACCGCCTATTCCTCCTTTCGGGGGGGCGGATCGCAGCCAGGGGCGATCCGGAGGAGGTGGTCTCCACCTATCTGAACTCCTACGTCTCCGTCACGGACGAGGTGCGCCCGGGATTTGGTGGGACCGAGCCCGCAAAGGACCCTTCCGAGTCCGTTTCCGGGCATGTGGAGGGAACCGCTGAAGGGTATCTGCACAGTGTCATGCCCTCGACCAGCAGGGTACGAACCGGGGACAGCATCTCATTCGATATCCGCATGACCGCCGGTAAACCCGTTAGCGAACCCAACATCATATTCCAGCTGTACCGCGAAGGTGGGCCCATGGTGTTCGGGACCAACACGCTCAGGGATTCCGTTACCCTTCCCGATCTTGCCGGTGGAGAGATATTCCGCTTCACCCTTTCCGGCATACCGCTCCTGGCCGGTAATTACCACGCCAAGGTCGAGCTGTGGGGGGATAAGCTGGCCAGATGCCTGGAAAGGAAGGAGCGATGTGCGCACTTTTCGGTGATGAGCAGGAAGAAGGACGGTGCGGGCCTGGTACTGATAGAACACGAATGGTCGCTTTTTCCCTGAGAAGGATTGTGAATTCGCATAGAATGATAGGATCGGCTCCATGAGGGCACGGTCCAGCGTCTACGGCTCCTTGACGCTGCCGCCGATGGCCCGGACGAGGTTCAGGTATTTCCCGCCGTATCTTCTCTTTCCGAAACCGTATCCGATCTCCTTGGGCACTATCTTTTCCGAGGAATCGCTCACGAGGAAATCCGGCTCCAGGGCTTTCAGCAGAGAAACCCCCGTGGGAGTGGCCAGCTCCCCGTCGATGGGTCCGAACCTGAACGGCACCTCCTTCAGGATCTCGAGGGTGGCGGGAGCGGGAACCGGCACCGTGCCGTGACTTATCTCAATGCTCCCCCGTCCAACCGATACGGGGGTCGAGAAGAATCTCATATTCCCCTCGAAGGCCCCGAGACCCTGGAGCACGTGGGCGCTCCCTATTATCTCCACGAGCGTATCCGGAGCCCCTGTCTCGTGCAGGTGAAGTTCCTCGGGGGTGGATGCGTGTATCTCGGCCTCCGCGTTTAGGATCAGGTCCAGCGCCCGGTCCGCATATTTTTTCGCATTCCCGTCCAGCCCCAACCTTCTTGCTCCCTCTTTGAGATAACCCGACATCTCCGCGCCCGACACGTGGGAATGTCCCGCAGCCTCGTCCCGTTCGGTGAAGACCCCGGCAGCGTTTATTCCCGAGACATTTTCACATCTTATTGAAACTACCACTCTTTCCATGGACGAGGCGGAATCCGCCAGTAGATCTTCAAGAGTATTGCGGTCAAAAATCCCCGAGCGTAGCCCGAGGTGGGAAAGGGAGGCCAGGAACATGTCGCCCGCTACCCCCATCTGCACGTCGAAAACGATATCTGTGAATTCGCCCCTCACGATCATCATCCCCCAAATCTACTGAAATAATCACTTCGGTAAAATGAAAGCCACTGCAAAGGCGATCTGGAGGGCCATCAGCATCAGGTACATGTGAACCCAGACAGGCGAGTTCTCGAAATGACGATCCCGTTTTCTCCCCTCCCTTCTGAGAAGGTGAACTATATAGCCTCCCCAGATAACCAGGAGGATTATCCCCTTGGCCGCCTCGGGGAAGAGCGTAGTCTCGCCTATCTCCAATGTGGCCACGGGAACGATCAGGAACGGAACCACGAAGAAAGGGGATATGATGGCTATTGAGCGTCTGATGCCGTATTCCGCCGGCAGCGTCCGAACCCCGTACTTTCGGTCTCCAGGGAGGTCGGTGTAATCCTTGGTGGTGGCAGCGCCTACGAGGAAGAGACCGATTATGGTACCCACCAGCCAGGGGATGGGATTGAATATGCTCCCGAACAGGCACCAGGGCGTTACGATGCCCAGAAGACCCCGGGCGAACCCTATGGATATGTTGGATATCCAGAGGCGCTTTTTAAGGCGCAGCGGGGGAGCGGAATAGATTATTGTAATGAGGATGAGGATGAGGACCAGGGCGAAGAAAACCCCGTTCATGAGCACGATGGACCGGAAAATAGTGACGCCGTAGAGGAACCAGGCGATGAACTTCGCCTCCTTCACGGTTACCTTTCCGGCGGGAATGGGCCGGTAGGGTTTGTTGATGCGATCGATCTTGAGGTCATATACCTGATTGAGCACATTGCTGGCCGAGTTGAGGATGACCAGGGTCAGGGCTCCGTATATGAGATTGAGGAGGTTGAAGTCCCATTTGATGAAGGGGTATACGGTCGATAATGTGGGTAGATGCAGCAATCCCAGGTGTCCCAGGGCCATGAGACCCGCGCAAATACCCCCTATCAGAGGTGCCAGCAGGGTGAAGGGTCTTATCAGTCCGATATAGGCTCTTATCTTGACGGGTAACATTTTTTTCTTTTCAGTACCGAACTTCGTATCATCGTTCATCTGTACACATCTTCCAGTAATTCCTCTATCGGGATAAGTTGGTACGGCTATAAATAAGGTTTAGTTAAATTGGTGGATAGATAAATGAAGCGGAATCGGCCCTTCGGGTCCGCGATTCCACGCATATTGTCAAGCTGCGAACTTCGAATTGTTTTCGAACTTCGCACCATTAACAATATATATGAATCAGGCGCATGTTGAGACAAGGAAAGAACAGTGGGAATTCTTTCATTCACATGTGGAATGCGTGCGATCTTACCAGAGGAATTACATGTATGTCCCAGTTTTGTTAACGGATGCTTTTGAAGGGAAGTATAGGTGCTGCATCACCTTCATCCTGGCCTTTGTTATGATATTCTCTGCGTTTCCGGCAGATCGCGCCTCGGGGGCCCCGTCACAGAGGGCAACCTCGGATTACGGCATCTATTCGGAGATGAACGAGGTCATGGAGGAGATCGCGGAGAACCGGGATTCCCCCGACATACTATCCGTCACGGAGGGTCGTCTGGAGGCCGAACTCGACACCACGGATTACAGCACTACGGACCCTTCGGTGGATTTCGATACCGTGGAGGTTCAGCCCCAGGACCCCTATGAACGCATTCCGACCATTTTCGGGGACATGGAGCATTATCAGAACCTCTACGGGAAGGAGACGATTCTCGAGTTCCTCATGGACCGCGGCCTGTCCAATTACTATATCTACACGAGATTTAACGGGGAATACAAGTTCACCAGGGATTTCTGGAGACCGATGCTCATTTACCCCATGGACATCGAGAACGGTGCGAGCATCGATATCGACGACGATCCCGCCACGGGCAATGTCAACGGCGACGAGGTATATCTGTCCCTGAGACCCACGATATCTATTGCCAAGCTTCCGACCATTTTTCCCTTCAACAGGACCCTGGTGCTGAATATCGGCCTGCGGATGGATTTCAGGCGGCTCGCCCCCATAGAGGGAGATCTCTCCGTCCAGGTGGTAAAGTACGTCTCATATCAGAACAAGAACTATATCGTCAACGTGGGCACCGATTTCAGTGAGGATATCCCGTCGGAGATGATGGTGGAACTCCACACCGAGAAGGTCAATTTCGAGTTGAATCCGGGCGAGAAGATACTGGATTTCATAAACAATTATGTGATCGGGAATCGAACCAACATGGAGGATACGGTCCTTCTATCCTCGATACAGGGCCCCTATATCGTGCACTATTCCCTGCCCACGAATTCCTCGGATTACGTGAACGACATCGCCGTATCCGTGGGATTGACCGAGATACTCGAGGGTACCAAGAACAAGATATCCTGGGTGATGATGGACCTCAGCAGTGCCAGTCGGCAGGAACACATACCCATAACAGGACGCATCAAGCTCGATAGCCCCGGTATCATGTCACCCATGGATTATCTGCAATGGGAGGGGAGCGATGGCGGCGGTAATTCCCAGAAATGCGATGCAGATCTCTATTATTATGATGAGGCGGAGCTCCTCACATATGCCGAGGCCAGCATGGTTGACGTTCCCGGAAGATTCAACATTTCCATCGATTACTCGAAGACCGTGAACGGTACCAACGTCACCCCTCTTGAATACAGGGCGAACGACCGGATCGAGTACGTCAATTACCGCCATTCCCAGTTCATGGGGGATGTGGACGGCGACTACAGTGCAATGGGGTTCTCGGTGGATGATATCCCCGAGTCGTTCAATGTGGAGATAACCACGGATATCAACAGGGATATTGCCCCGATCCTGACGACCAATTCAACCATGCCGGTGCTGACGAGGGTGCTGGACAGTGTTATTGGGCATGTTATCGAGAGGTTCACCCGTATCGGCAGGGTGATAGGCGGAATGGCGGACGGCGTCATGGACCTTCCCGCAAAGAACGGGTGGATGAACCTGGAGGCGGGAGGCGGCGATCACTTTGGCACCTGGGAGTTCTTTCGCAGTTCCAGCGAGTACCTTGTCCCGGCCTCCGGTAACCCTTTCGATTTCATCGCATTTCTGAACTCCACCGATTCGAGAACGGATGGCGGCGGGACGGACGATCCGGGATTGGGTCCCATATCCGGGCGGATAACGGGATTAAACCGCCTCAACATGAACTTCTCCCATCATACACTTCTGGAGGCGGATCTGCCCGGGAGGGACCCCGCCTCGCCGTTCAGGATGCTTTTCCGTGATGACGATACCTATTTCCACTCCGAGCTATCCAATCTGCCCCGCAGTTTCAGGGTGGAGGTGGTGGACAATGAGATATCCGTGAAGATGGGGAAGGGAGTTGGGCCCACCCAGCGCATAGGGGAGATGAGCGCGGTCTATTTCGACGGGAAGAACTACGTTAGCGTGCGTATGAAGGATGTCGCCCGGGAGATATACTACAAGGAACTGGGTGGGGCCATGGAAGTGTTCTCGACGGTGCCCTTCGGAAGCGTGGAATTCTATCTCAGCAATGACACGACTCTGCCATTCAAGATAATGGAGGGAAATTACGTTCACCTGCATCAGGACCGAAGCAGCGTCGTTATAAGCGGCAGGGTCCATTCACTGAAACATATACGGTACAAGCCCGGTGAAGCGGGGAATTTCCTGATGGAATACGAGAACGAAACGACCTTCAAGGCCTATCTCTACAACTATGTAGGCGGCGGCAGCGAGGCGAAGGTGGTGATAGATCCGCTTCCGAGTAATTTCTCCTTCGATCTCCCGGGGGCCGTGGGTGACGTCGACTTCCGGCTTCCCGACATCGTGAACATTACGGGCAACCTCGACCTTTCCTCGCTCGTCACCAGCGCGGCTTCCGTGGTGGACAGCGTGGTCTACCTTGCGTCGGGTCTCACCGAGGCATTCCTGGAGAACATCGGGGGCATCTCCCAGAAGGTGAGCTTCGCCTACGACCTCCAGGAAGGGGAGACACTGGACATACTGGGCTATTTCCGCAAGGGGGATACGTCGGATCTGAAACCGGTCCACTGGACCCATGGGATCTCATTGTCACAGAACAGGAACACCAAGAGCGTGGGGATGGAAGGAAAGCTATACCTGCAGGGCATGCCCAAGAAGGGTGAGATCAGCACCAACATCACCGGTGACGATATCAGGGTCACCCTGTCATTCGACAACTGGAGGCCGGAGAACCACTGGCTTCTCATCGAGAGCTTCGGGATACAGGACCGTGATGCGATAATATACATGAACGGCCTCAAGACCAACATCGATTTCCACCTGGACGTGAACCTCACGACCAACATGAGCATCGGCGGAAATATCGCGGGCGAGATAGTCCTCGAGGGCTCTTCGAACCCCGGACAGTTCTACGTTCACCTGGTGAAATACGACGTGACCACCTCGTCCACGGACGTGCTCCTTTCCTCCGTGCCCACCAGCCTGCGGATAGGGATGGAGGTGCAAAGGCAGATCAGCTTCCGGTACAGCGCGAGCTCGGCCATCAAGTACATATATCTCTCGAACTCGAGGTTGGTGGATGGCAGGTGGTATCACGTCAACGGTCTTCTTCACGACGTGCCGGAGGAGATGGAGTTCACACTGAGGCCCGATACGGATTTCGATCCGGGGCAGAGCCCGCTTCTAAGGGGGCTTCCGCACCTATACCTCACCACGGATTCCGATGAGGGAAATCTGGATGCTTACTTCGACGTGGAGGGACGGACGGTGGGCCAGGTGGGCAAGGTGGAGCTCTTCATCGAGGATGTGCGATCCATCACGGCTGGTCCCGTGAAGGGGAGTTCAGGTTATTCCATAGAGAGCACCGGCATGGGGTATTTCTCCCTGGAGGTCCGGGACCTTCCTCTTATGGAGGCTTTCACCGTGGATTCCATCCGGTGCTACGGGGAGGATATCGAGAAGATCGAACTGGACCTGGATATGTTCTTCGGGGTCTATCCCGTATTCGAGCTGTCCGGCATCAGGACGAAGAGCTTCCACTTCTCTGTAAATGGGGTGATAAAGATACTTTCTAAGGATTTCTCGACCACCCTTTCGCTGTTCAACGTGACCCTTGCGGACATCAGCACCAGCGCGGAGCTGTACAATGACCGAGTGGCAGTTGGCTCTAAGAGCGAGAGTAACATAATCATCCCGGCGCCCATTTTGACACTGTGGAACACATTATTGTGATGCGAGAGCCAATGTATACAGATAAGAGCGGTAGACATACTCTCTTCACAGTAAAAGGACCCGGTAGCCGGGGGGTGGCAAAGGGGTGGTGGAGGCGCATACGGGGCCTTTTACAAAATAATAAATAATGTTATTAGAAGGGGTCGTGGCCCCAAGGTCGGCGTCCGCCGACCACGAGGGCATTCGCCCTCGTTCTTCCTTCCTGTTGAAATCATAATTATATTTTTAGTATCGGGCCTGCGTTTGCTCTCGCTCGCAGGCCCTCTTTTTTGAAGAGAACTCATCTAACGAAACCGCTCGAATTAATCCCGCGTCCTATAAAATGCCCGTCATCCCTGAACACCAAATCCCGCCTACATTATGAGCCGCATGATCTCAAAGGCCTCGGCGTACTTGCAGTTGATCTGGACGCCCCTGGTCTTTGCCAGGGATTCTATGTAACCCGCGTCGAAGTCACCCCGCCTCTGGAATGACTGCGATACGTAGCAGTCCAGCGCCTTCAGCTTCAGATCGAGATGTTCCCTCTCCACGGGCGAGAAGGCGGTGGTGGTCATGGTGATGATGTTCAACGGCTCCTCGTTGCGCTACGATGGTGTTCTTCCTTCGAAAGGCCCGCAGCACCTCCCTGACAACGGTGTGATGGTCCTGATGAGTGTCTGCCAGGGTGGGAATGAACACCAGGTCCGGCGATATGTCCGTCCGGGCCTTATGAAATGGTGCAAAACGGAAAGAGGGGTGACATATCTCACTGGTTTTTACAGTCCCCTGACGCGTTCCATGATGATAAAATATAAATAATATCCAGGTCTGTATTTATTCAATGGCGGTAAAGGACAAATGGTTTCTGAGATTGACTCCCCTGCAGAGATTGATGTGGTTGGACGAAGCGTATTCCATGATGTTCAGCACTAAAAAGGCGAGGGGGAAAGGACATGGGAGGTGAATTCTTCTATCCCGTCCTCCGGGACCTGAAGAAACATCGCATCGACTTCATCATAATTGGTGGTATCGCTCGTCTATTGCACGGTACGGATATGGTCACGTCCGATATAGATATCGTCATCTGCAAGGAGATCAAGGAGTGCAAGAAATTGATAGGATTTGCATCGGAGAAGAAGTACCGGTTCAGAATCGGGGATGAGGATTTCAAGATCAAGAGTGCCGAGGACCTTTATCCCCTGCGTTTTGTAAAGATGGTCCACAAGAAGATAATGGGAATACCATTGCCCGACATCGATGTCTTTCTGGACAGGGCTTATGACGACACGCCCTTCTATCTGATCGAATACGAGGAGATGATCATCGGCCGGTTGATGGTGAAGGTGGCGACCGAGAAATGGTTGATCGAGCACAGGGGTGAACGACAGAAGGACGAGGTAGCGACCGACATCATGATCGAGAACATGGCTATAAAGAGACAATAGCCACGCATCCGTCATCTGGTGAGGCCGAGAATCTTATTGCCCGGGCATTTCCCCGGGTATACATCCCGGATCCCCGCCTACATTATCAGCCGCATGATCTCGAATGCCTCGGCGTACTTGCAGTTGATCTGTACGCCGCGCGTCTTCGCTAAGGACTCGATGTAGCCTGCATCGAAGTAACCCCGCCTCTGGAATGACTGCGAAACGTAGCAGTCAAGCGCCTTCAGCTTCAGGTCGAGATGTCTTCTCTCCACGGGCGAGAAAGCGGTGGTGGTCATGGTGATGATGTTCCACGGCTCCTCGTACGCCACGATGGTGTTCTTCCTCCGGAAGGCCCGCAGCGCCTCCCTGGCCACCGTATGATGGTCCTGATGGGTGTCGGCAAGGGTGGGAATGAACACCAGGTCCGGCGATATGTCCGTCCGGGCCTTCTCCAGCGCCTCGAATATGCCGTCGCGCTGCCGCGGAAAATGCTTGTTCTCGAAGTTCTCGATCGTCACGTTGGAGGCGGGTATGCCCAGTATGCCGGTGGCCTCATAGCATTCCTTCCTGAGAACGTCCCTGGGAAATCCTTCCGGAATTGTGTTCTCGCAGGCGGTGAGAGCGACGTAATACACTTCCTTGTCCTCTTCCAGGTACTTGACGATGGATGCCCCGCATCCGAGCTCTCCGTCGTCCGTGTGCGGAGATATGACGAGCAGTCGATCGAACATGATGCTAACCTCTATTCCGATATCGTTTGAAAGGCGTGGATTATGACGGCGACTTAAACAGTTTTCGGTCAACGGTCTGCGGTCACGAGAAAATGTAATGTGTCGTTGTTCCGATTCTCATGGATGTCATTTCGATGGATCAAATTTCTTCGCAGATTGGAGGAAACGGGGGTAATTCTTTTTAACCAGAGTCTTCGTGAGAAGGAAAGAAAATAAAGTAACCGATGTTGAATATCCAATCAAATTTATATAACATGATAAAAATACGATAGAGATAACTGAATTTGCATAAAATATCTATGAACAGGGTGTTGCAAGAACCCAAATGAAAAATAGCGGATATAGGCACATCAAA
>CAYRFL010000124.1:0-11854 GCA_964423515.1 uncultured archaeon | reverse complement strand
AGAGCACTGGCTTGTAAAGAATTCATGTGTGGATTTTTAGTTTAGCATCAAGGCCGATATATGGAAAATGGATCAAGTGATCAAGTTTTGATAAAATTGAAAGAAGTGAATGAAATGATTCAGAAACGTGGTAAGATACCAATTGGCCAAATACAGGTTAAACCTTGGTATAAAGAAGGATGGGATACTGGTTACTGAAATACCGTATATTATGGCCGCCGTCCCCGCCGACCGAGGGGGCTACGCCCCCCTTTTCCTCGTCAATTACTCACAATCGTTTATATGAATTTGGTATCGGGTCCGTATTCGCCTACACCACCCCTTTTCCACCCTCCGGCTACCGGGATCGGACGGAACACCTTCCGGACGAGACAGTTGTGCTTGAAGAGGACAACGAGTCCCTCATAATGAAGAGAGTAAATCTATAGGATATCCTGAACCCACCGATCTGTGGATCGAAAAAACTATTCCTCACTTCTCCAGCAGCCTTTCCGGATTCATCAGAATATCCTTGACCTCGCCGGCCATGAGCCCCGCCTTGTGCCCCGTGAATATCCTGTGATCGAAAGTGCCGCAGAGCTTCATCACCGGTCTAACCACCACATTTCCGTCCACGACCCAGGGGCGGTCCCTCACCTCGGTGATCACCATTACGACCCCGCTGCGTGCGAGGTTAAAGAGCGGTGCGAAGGCCGTCTCAATCCCAAACATGCCCACGGATGATATCATCACCGTTCCGAAGGGGTCCCGCGGGAAACCCAGCCACGACAGGTCCCTCTGCTTCTTGTTTACGAGCCATCCTGCGAGCCCGATGATGAGCCTGGTTACACGCAAGGATCTCCCCCTTATGATGTTACGTGATCGCCGGAAAGTGGGCCCTTTGTTAGCCCGCACGCCCTTTGCACCCTTTCGTATCTCGTCACGGATATCCCCGAGGGACATGGAGTCCACTTCGTGCATCTTGATGGCGGACAGCTCGTGTCCCCCCTCCGCGGTCACCAGGAGGTGAACGTCTATGGTGTTCCTTTTGTACAGCCTGTTCCGCTCCACCTTGATGTTGAGCTCCGGGTACTTCCTGTAGGCCAGGGCGGCGGCCTTTACCACCGCATGGGTTATGGTCAGCTTACCGTTGTCCTTAGCCCTATTCTTACTCATTTCTTTGCCCTTGCCTTTTCCTGTCACCTTCCCCCATGTCCCGGAGTTGTAGTCCTCGATGAAGCGCAGGCACTCGGTCATATCCACGTTCATGCTGCCGTATATCTGCGGATTCCTCGGATTGTCCCACCAGGCGCACGCGATCTTCTGGAACACGGAAGGGTTCTTGATCTTCGTAAATGGCTTTTTCGGTCGCTTCTTCTTCATGGCCATACGTTCACCCCGGGCCTCACCCGGCCTTAACGGGTATTGCATGTCGTTTTCGGACAACATTTGTTGATATGTCAATCTTTTGGAAAGATTGCAAAGCGGAGCAGGATCGGATCGGAAGTTTCGCTGACCAGTATGAGGCCGGTACCGTAAGAAGCTTGTTCACTTCCTTTCCAGTATCCCGATGTAGAATCCATCGAACCCGGTCTCATCGGGCCACATCCTTCTCTCCTTTACCAGCTCGAAATCTTCGGAATGCTCCTCGAGGAACCGTGATATCTGTCCCTCGCCCTCGCTTGGAAGCACGCTGCAGGATGCATAGGCCAGCCTTCCTCCGGACCTTGTGAGCATGCAGTATCGATCGAGTATGTCAGCCTGTAAACCCCGCAGCCGTTCAAGGTCCTCTCTCGACAGCTTCCACCTGATGTCTGGATTCCTTCGCAGTCGGCCGAGACCCGAGCAAGGGACGTCCAGAAGCACCCTGTGGGCCTTTCCCTTCATCCGCTTGTAATCCTTGGTTCCTGTCACAAGCCTCGTGCGCACGTTGTGGCAGCCCGCCCTCCGGGCCCTTTTTCGGAGCTCCTCCAGCTTCCATTCCTCCGTATCAAGGGCTATTATACTTCCCCTGTTGCCCGTAAGCGCGCACAGGTGCAGGGTCTTCCCTCCCTGGCCCGCACAGGCATCCACAACGTAATCCCCCGGACCGGGGTCGAGAAGGCGGCATACGATCTGTGAGGCAGGGTCCTGTACAGTGAGAAGGCCGTCACGGAACTCCGGCAGTGCGAACACGTCCGCATACTCGGTCAGTATCAGGGCCTCGGGCGCCCATTCGACCCGCTCGCATATGATGCCTCGCTCCCCCAGGGCGTTCTCCATTGCATCCACGTCGGTCTTGAGAGTATTGATCCTTATCCCTATCCTCGGTCTTTCATTCAGCACCCTCAAAACATCGGCCCATCTGATCCCCAGCTCCTCCGCTCCCGTCTCGTCCAGCCAGTCGGGCACGGACTCCGCCACCGCACGAACGGGCGTTGCCACCGGAACACCCTGTCCAGTCCTTTCACCGGCCGCGAGGCCGCCTCCCGCTCTCCCGTCCGGCATTTCATTGAGAAGGTTCCCGTAGGTCACGATGAGATCATCTATCTTTCCCCGGGAGAACGAGGGCTTCACACCCCGGGCGTGCCAAAGATATCTCCACCATCGGACCATATCGTAGAGAACGTCCGAGAATCTCCCCCGGGCCTCCCCGGACCACTCGGGATGTTCGCCGAATGTCCACTGGATGACCCTGTTGGCCCTTTCCCCTCCCCTCATAACGGCTATCGTTCCCCTTGCCAGAGCCCCCGCCATCTCTTCGGTCATATGTGTCTGATCCGGACCGCTGCGCGTTCCCATGGACGGTGGAAGCTGCACCGGTTTATATAACACTATTCGTCATGGTGCGGTCCGAGAGTTGCTCTCGTCATACATCGGCGCTACGCCGGGACCTTCCACTGCCCACACCATGGCTCCTTACCTGTGGCGTGGAATAACCGCCAGTAATATCACTGCTGTGGGGGAGGTTTCTCGCCCTGTAACGGCTGCGTTCCCGCTTCGGCTGGAGGCAGTGCCTGTCCGGGAATTCCCGGAGCTCCCGCCTGCGTCTGCAGGGCCGGGACATCCGGAGCCTCCGTGGAAGTTTCCTGCGTTCGGGTTTCCGGAATGGCCTGTGCCTGTACATCTGGAGCCGCCGGCGTCCCCGGCTCGGGATCGGATTCGGTGGGATAATATTCGGCGGGATGGGATTCCGGGGCAGTCGGTTCCTCCGCCAGTGCCGGTGTTCCCTCAGCGGGGATCGTTACTCCTTCGGTCTGTGGAGGATAGTCGGGATAGGCGCCCTGCTCCGGGTACGAAGCCGGGTATGCTGCCTGCTGATGCGAGCTCCAGGCCGGCTCCACCCCCGTCTCTGCCAGCGGCTGCGGCGGCACCGGGAGCATCTCGGGCATGGGCGGAGGTATGTCTTTATATTCGTATTCCGCCTCTCCTCTACCTTCCTTGCCCTTTCGTTTCATCACCAGTACGATCACCAGGACCGCAGCGAACAGTATCACGACGAATATGATAATCCCGATAACGAGGCCCCAGGACGTTTCCTCCTCTTGTGTCTGCACACTAACATCGAACGTGATCGATTCGGAATTGCCGTCGTCATCGGTGACGGTCAGGGTTATCGTATAGAGTCCCGGCGTCAGGAATTTGTAGGTCTTGGTCATCCCCTGAAGGTTCTTCGGCTGGCCGTTATCGATGAATGACCAGTTGTAGCTCACGATACCCACGTTGTCCGAACTGGCGCTGGCGTCGAAGATAATGGGAGCTCCGGCGGCGACCTCGAACCTAACTCCGCTCTCCACGGCTTCGCCGTCCACCTCGACCCAGAGCACCGGATCGGTGACGTCCCTCACCCTAATGACAACGTGATCCACCGAGGTCAGCCCCTCGCCATCCTCCACCGTCAGGGATACGTTGTATGTTCCTGCAATATCGAAATCACAGCTCATGCTGACGCCCTTCTTATCCTCCCTCACCTCGTCATATATAAAGCTCCATGTGTGATCCACTATCCCGACGTTGTCGCTGCTCCCGCTTCCGTCAAGTTTCACTGTGTCCCCCTCCTCGAACTCGGCATCAGGGCCCGCTGAAGATACGGGGGGGTCGTTGTCCTTCACCGGAATGGAATGGACGGTACCTTCATGGACGTTACCGGCGGAATCGGTGGCGATGTATGAATATACCAGTTCGCTTGCGTCGGAGGTTACATTCACCGTTGCGCTCCACTTGTTTCCCGACACCGGATCCATGCCCGCCTTTTCAAAGGAGAGATTGTCGAATGAATAGCTGACGTTCACTCCCGTAACGGCGATGTTATCCGTGAATTCCGCTGACATCTGGAATCCGTCCCCCGTGGTGGCAAATGGCGCGGCATTATCCTGGAGCATCTCGGGTGCGTCGTCGTCCAGCACCTCCAGTGGGAACCACCCCGTTGTGATGTGATTTCCCTTCCCGTCTGTTATGGTAAATAGCGTATCGAGGACCCTTGCGTCGTCTGGCACTGCCACGGTGACATTCCAGCCCTCGTCTTCTCCCCGGGTCATTGGGGTCATCTCCACTTCTTTCTGCTCCCCGTCGTCGAAACGGTACTTCATGTCCACCGTGGAAACCCCCACGTTGTCCATAACCGTTACCTCCACGTCGAATGGATCACCGGTCGTGGGGGATCTCTCTTCCCCCAACTCGACGAACACGGGATCGTCGTTGTCGATGATGTTCACGTTCGCCACGCTGGTATTCGAAAGCTGGCCCGAGGTGTCCGCCATCCAGATGACATAGGAGAGCGGCGAATTGCTGTTGTTATCGAGGGTGATGTTCCCCTCCCAGAAATCGTGTCTGGGCGATAGGCTCAGATTGTCCCCAAGGACGCCGTGGCTCCAGCTTATGTTCACGCCTCCCACCTCCACGTTATCGATGACGCTCACGTTGAAGCGGAAGCGCCCTCCCGTGGTGGAGAGGACCGGCGAATCGTCGTCCAGTAGCTGGGGCGGATCGTTGTCCCGCACCTCCCGTTGCACCAGGGATGATTTGAACGTGTTCTCGGCCGTATCCCTGACGAATATGGTATAGTTCAGCGGATCGACGATATCACCCATGCGGACCGTGGCGGTCCAGAATCCGTCGGACCGGCTCATGGAGGTGTTGGAGCCCCTAAGACCGTGCTCCCATTTCACCGTTACCATGCTCACGTCATCATTGTCCGATGCGCTGATATTGAAGGTGTAGTCGTCCCCCGTGGTGCCGAAGGCCGGCGAGTTGTCCGAGTCCAGCGTGGGAAGTTGTATGTCGCGGAATGCGAACTTCAGCCCGTCCTTCCATCCCTTGGTATAGCTGATGAAGGCCCTGTCGTTATCGTCCAGGGCAAGGCAGGACCACCTCCCCACATCCCCGGAAGTATCCACTATCTCGCCGTTCCAACGGGCCCCGTCGTGATAGGCGTACTTGAGGTCCTGACCCGTGCTGTCCCTGTAGCTGATGTGTGGATTGTCCCCGGAATCCAGTGCTATGGAGGTGTATCTTCCCACGTCGTTCTCCGAATCCACGCGCTGGGGGTTCCACTGTGCACCGTCATGATAGGTGTACTTCAGGAAGCCGTCGGGATTTCCGTCCCTGTAACTGATATGAGGCCTGTCATTGGCGTCCACGGCTATGGATGAGAATATCCCCACTCCGTGGGTGCCGTCAGCGGTCTCGTTATGCCACTGTGCTCCATCGTGATGGGCGTAGCCCAGCATCCAGTAATCTCCGTAGTCCAGAAGATAGCTGATGTGCGGATCATCATTCGAATCCAGGGCCAGGGACGTGTATCCCCCCGCGTCGAGGAACGTGTCCACCGTGTAATTGTCCCAGCCTATCCCGTTGTGACGTATGAACCTGAGATCCCCGTTTCCCTCGTCGTGATAGCTGATACAGGGCAGGTCGTTCGAATCGAGAGCGATGGATGTTCCTGTACCCACGTTCCCAATGTGATCCACGGTGTCGTTCTGCCAGAACAGGCCGGATCGGTATACATAACGCAGGTCCCCGCTGTTCTCGTCGTAATAGCTGATATGGGGATCCCCAACCGAATCCAGGGCCAGGGAGGTCCACATTCCCACGCCGGGCTTCGCATCCACCGTGTCCGTCACCCAATTCTCCCCGTCGAGATAGGCGTACTTGAGGTTACTGTTCGTATCATCGTAATAGCTGATATGCGGCACTCCGTTCGAATCAACGGCCAGGGACGTGTAGGCGCCCACGTCGTCCGTGGCATCCACCGTGGTCGGTATCCAGTGCAGCCCCCTGGTTTCGGCAGAGTCAACCTCACGTAGGTCGGGCTGGGTTCCGCTGAGAGAATCCCTTCCGGCCCGGCACTCTTTCGTACGTGCTCTATCGTTCGTCATAACGGCGTCCGATACCAGGAAAATCGAACCCATTAACATGGCGGTCATTAGAATCGTAACCCATATCTTCATTGGCAGCACCTCTTTCGTTTCACTGTACTTGGAGTATCGAAATGGATCCCATGCATGGCTTGCCATCGAATACCTCGGATACCCGTCTTGTTCATCCATAATAAATCGAAGCCATTAATAATTTACCGTGATTTGGTTTCCCGGCTCGGATTTTTTCATCTCCTCCCCATCCGCTCGCTCGCTCAAATGTCATTCTATTCGTCCGCGGCCCCGTGATCCCTGATGATCTTCATTATCGCCTCGGGATTGGATTCCCTCGATACGGCCATCCTTGCCTTCTTCGAGTTCGGCTTGCCCCCGATGAACCGGATGGCATGCTTCTTTATTCTCTGGGGCACGACGCCCAATGCGGTGGCTTCCCGGTAGTACTCCTCGAACTGCTCCAATGTGTCCCGTACGGGCATGACCCGGCCAGATTCAAGGAAGACGTTCACCCTATGGAACACATCCTGGTCGCCCAGGGCCGCCCTTCCGATCATCGCGTATTCGCATCCGGTCTTCCGGAGCATGACCTCCGCCGTCATTCCGTCCACCACGTCGCCGTTCCCCGCCACGGGGATGTCCACCGAATCGCATATCTCCCGTATGGGCGACAGGTGCGTATCTCCGGAGAATCCCTGATCTGCGTATCTACCGTGAACCGCGAGCATGTCGGCCCCCGCATCCTCCACTATTCGTGCGACCTTCAGGTAGTTGGCTCTCTCGGGGGAAGGTCCCAGTCGTATCTTGGCCGAGACCGGTATGTCCGTGGCGGCTCGCATGGCGGCTATGATCCTTCCCACCTTCTCCGGTCTCTGGAGGAGTGCGCTCCCGGCCCCGGTCCGAAGCACCTTGCGCACCGAACAACCAAGGTTCAGGTCCAGAAGGACCGGGGAAACGATGTCGTCGAGCTCGCGTTCCACCATCCTTGCCGCCTCAGCGAGCGTTTGGACCCGCGCTCCGAAAAGCTGTACCGCCAGGGGGCCTTCACTTGGGGACGTGGCGAGCATCTCCAGCGTTCTTCTCTGTTTCCGAACAAGTCCCTCAGCGCTTATCATCTCCGTGTAGGATACGGCAGCTCCCCGCCTGCCGCAAACTAGCCTGAAGGCGGGATCGTTGAAGCCCGCCAAGGGTGCAAGGAATACACTTCCGCCTACAGGAAGAGAGCTGTGGCCCATATGGGGGAGAATGTATGATGTGAATAAACTTTTTTTCCAATTATCCGTGAACATTTTATTTAACGAAAGGGGGTTCAGGAAATTTGTTTGGTTCGTTGGGAGGGAATTGACGTGAGCAGGTTAATTGACGATGAGACGGGCGAAAAGGTCCGAGAGGCCCTGTCGGGCATGGATAAACCGGTGAAGATAATTCTATTCACCAGGGACGAAGACTGCGAAGCGTGCGGGAAGCAGCGGGATTTCCTCGATGATTTCATCCCCTTCTCCGACAAGATCGAGCTTACGGTCTTCGATATCTCCCGGTCGCCGGAGGAAGCCCGCAGATACGGTATCGAGCGGGTACCGGCCACGGTTGTCGAGGGAGAGGGTGACCACGGCATACGTTTCTACGGCATAACCGCCGGATACGAGTTCTCATCGTTCCTGGAGACCGTGATGATGGTATCCTCGGGACATTCCGGGCTGGAACCTCAGCTGGAGGCCCTGGTGCGGTCCATCGGAAAACCCGTACACCTGGAGATAATGGTGACCCTTACGTGCCCGTACTGCCCGGCACTGGTCCACACCGCCCATCAGTTCGCCTACGCGAATGATAACATCCGGGCCGACATGGTGGACGGCTCCATATTTCCGGAGATGTCCCGGAAGTACGACGTGACCGGCGTACCAAAGACGATAATAAACGGGACCCATTCCTTCGACGGCGCCCTTCCGGCCGGTTCGGTGTTCATGGAGATACTCAAGGCGGTGAGCCCCGACGAATACGAGAAACTGGACGAGGCCATCCGGGAAGCCAGGGGAATGAAGAAGACTCTCGCTGCCGAGGAAGGAAGAACATACGATATCATCATCGTGGGCGGTGGTCCGGCGGCACTGTCCGCCGCCGTATACGCCCATCGCAAGGGCCTCGACATCCTGCTTCTAGCGCAGAAGATCGGGGGCCAGATAACCTACACGGCGCAGGTGGAGAACTACCTTGGGCTCCCTGGTATTGAGGGTCGTGAGATGGCGGAGCGTTTCCGGAATCACGTGGAGAGGTATCCCATCGCCGAGGCCAGGGGAATAGAGGTCGTGCGGGTGGAGAGGACGGGTTCGGTCTTTACCGTTACCGGGGACGACGGAAGGGTCTGGAGGGCAAGCTCCCTGGTCTACTGCGCGGGGAAGGAGTACAAGCGGCTGGGGGTTCCCGGGGAGGAGCGCTTCATCGGGCACGGGATCGCCTTCTGCGCCACCTGCGATGCTCCCCTCTACAGGGAAAAACGGGTGGCGGTGGTGGGAGGGGGCAATTCGGCCCTGACGGCGGTGCGGGACCTCCTGGGCTTTGCCGACGAGATACACATCGTGCACCGCAGGGAGGCCTTCCGGGCGGACGAGGCCCTGGTGAGCAAGTTCCTGGCATCGAAGAAGGTGAAGGTTCACGCGCCCCGGGTGGTGGCCTCCTTTCTGGGCGAGGAGCGCCTGGAGGGAATACAGTTGAGATCCGTGGATGGGACCCACGAGGAGGAAGTGCTCGTGGACGGCGTCTTCCTGGAGATAGGTCTTACCCCGAACTCCGGACCCCTTGTCGGGCTCGTCACCCTCAACGAACGTGGAGAGGTGCAGGTCGGAAAGGACATGTCCGCCGGGATCCCCGGCCTCTTCGCGGCAGGGGACGTCACGGACGTTCCCGAGAAGCAGATCGCCATCGCCGTGGGACAGGGAGCCCTGGCGGCGCTGAGCGCGCACAAGTATCTCGTCTCACGGGAGATGGTGGACGGGAAGGTCGGAGTGAGGGAGGAGTGGGAGTAGGGGTGGGATGTTTCCAGGGAGGTGGATGTTAATTTTTCGGGTTACCTATTTTCCTTTCTGATCCGTCAAGGCAGCCCTGTTCATCGGCGGTATAATCATCATCGTGTGGGAGATTGCGGAGCAGAACGGACCGATGTACCTGATAGGATGCGTGGACGAGAGTGCAGTGAACTACATCACGGATACGCTCGTCGGGTTCTTCTGTTTCATTACCGGGTACTTGGCAGCCGGAGGGGAGTGAGATGGGGGGAAATGTGAAGGGCCTCCTGCTGGGATCCTCCATTGTTATCGTCTGGATGGCGTTGGTAACCGCTATGGGGATGATATTCGGGGTGAGCCTGGAGATGTCCCTGGGGTGGTCCTTCATGCTGTTGATGGGTTTTATGGTAGTGGTGTTAATTCTCCTGGCCGTGGGCTCGCTCGTGTCCGCGGTCAGGGGCCGCCGAAGGGGGACTAACAATGAATGATACCGTGAATGGATTCCTGCGGCTGTTCGGGATGCTCGTACTGTTGGCATTGGGGGCGGTGTTCTTTGTGGGATACTGCTACATTGCCATGAACATGAGGAGCGGACCCTGGAAGCTCCTCGTCGTGTTCGCGTATGTACTTGTTGGCCTGGGCTTGGGTGGGGCGTTGTTGTGGCTGGCTACGAGGAAGGATAAGAAGGAGGCCCCCGATGCCGTATCATGACATGGAACACCGGTGCGGGAAGTGCAAGTATTTCCCGGAGAAGGGCGGGAAGCGGTGTAAGATGCAGGATGATAAGGAGTTTCCACGGCGGCAGGTGGTGTACGCGCTCGATTATGGGTGTGGGAATTTCGGGAAGCCGAATGGGGCAGTGTGATGCAAGGGCATTCTACGTGGAACTCAGAGGTATACTTGCCGGTCGAAAAAACCTTCGAAGGATTAAATAATGAGTAATTAACGCGGGGATGATATTAGAGATGAGAATGGAAGAAGAGACGAATCGAAGCACTGAATTTGGATTATCATTACATGTAAACATTGATATTCAAGAATGGATATTCGTCACTCATGATCTTTCAAAAAACGGTATTTGTCATTGGAGCAGGGGGTAGTGACCCGTATGGATTTCCAACAGGTTATGGGTTGAAGAAACAAATTGAAAATATGTTGGAACCAGATGAAGATGGCTTTAAAATATTAAGACAATGTGGTTATACAAAAGGAAGCTTGACGAAATTCAAGAATAACTTAAAATATTGCGGTTTGAGATCGGTTGACCGATATTTGGAAAAGAACCCAAAGTTTGTTCCGTTAGGTAAAGAAGCAATTGCACTAAGAATATTAGAATTGGAGAATCAAAATAATCTTTTTCGATATGACATTAGCGGAGATTGGTATCATTATTTATATAATTATATGATAGAAGAGTCACCGAGCATTGAGAATAATAATGTTGTTTTCTTGACATATAATTACGATCGTTCCTTGGAGAGGTATTTATTCATAGTTACAAGAAAATCGAAAAGTCTATCTTTTAAAGATTCTGTTTCGATAATGAAAAAAATTCCAATTGTACATTTACATGGACGAGTTGGAGCTCTGAATTGGCAGAGTGGCAAAACAATATCATATGGAACCGGAATAACAAGACAAGTAGTTGAAGATGCTGCACAAGAAATAAAAATTATAACTGAGGTGGATGTGAAGGATGCGGAATTTCAATTGGCTCATGATTACATTAAGAGTGCACAGAGAATAATATTTTTAGGATTTGGATACGATTTTGAAAATCTTAACAGGTTGAAACTGATGGGGGCCCCTGATTCATGTAAAATATATGGAACGATGCAGGACATTCCTCATGGGAAAGGAGTACAAATCGAAAATAAATTTAAGACGATATTTAATCCCGACCAATTTCGATCATATCCTATGGATTGTTTAGGTATTTTAGAAACTCTATTGGGTGACAAGGTAAGATAGCATAATATATTGGATACTGTTACTTTCACCCGCCCCCTTCTCTCCGTTATATATGGCCTTCCCCTCCTGGCCGGTTCATGGTATTCTATCGCTACAAGATTCGGCGGTATCGGTCCCTGCGGGCTGCGACACCGCGAACATTGTCAAGGGAGCGAATCTCGACAGAAAAACAAGTTTCGCTCCCTTGACAACATACACAAGATCGATGGTCGCGAGTACGGCCCGTACTGGTACAAAGTTGAATCCGTCCGTGAGGGCAAGCGGATACGTCAGCGCGTTCTTGAGTACCTGGGGAAGGACAGGCCCTTTGAGCGGGAGACCCTTGCTGAGCGGTTGAAGGACCGGGATAGCAACGTATCGAGGGCCCTCCACGTCTTTCGTACTGTCAGGGAATGGATAACGTTCGATTCAGTGGAATCGGCCCTTCGGGACCTCGATTCCACGAACATTGTCAAGCTGCAAACCTCGACTTTTTGTCGAGCTTTGCACCATTGACAACCCAACTTTGACACTTGAGAAAGACCCTTCAACAGTAAATGATGGGGCAAAACC
>CAYRFL010000123.1:0-12094 GCA_964423515.1 uncultured archaeon | reverse complement strand
GGACAAATGTTCATTGGGTATATAATGGTAAAATGAGGGGGGGAGCGAAAGTAAAATCAGATAACGTAGGTTATTATTGCAGATGATGTGAACATTTGTCAGGCAGCGGCAGTCGATATCTATCGGATGATGATAATGGACATTTGTCGCAGAATTCAGGGTACCAATCGTTTGCAGTAACATCACATTTATCGGAGATCAACAAGGGTATCAATCGGTCAATAACGGGAACATTTGTCCGACGTTATCAGGCATATAATCCCTCCTGCGATCCCTCGCCCACCCACCGTCATTCCGTCCATGGCCCCCGAGAGGGCCAACCGGCTCCCACCTATTCTTCCAGTTCCCCGGAGAACGGGATCGCATCCTACAGTTCCCATTCGTTTTCAACGGTCCGAAATGGGCCGAATATGGAAAAATCAAAATTCTGAGCTAACGTTTATCTATCATAATGTAAATGGCCTGTCCGCCTTTAAAGATCACATCGGTAAATGATTTCATGCGAACCAAATACTCCAATAGAAAAGGAAAGGGGAGAGCGAGGGTGAAGAGCCCCCGGATGGATTATCCACCGCTTCCTTTGAAGAAAGCCTCTACCTGTCTCTTCTCCAGTACGATTTCAAAGGCCGGCATCGCATCAGCCAGGGCAGGTTAACGACCTTTTCATACTACCGTAACAGGATTCTATTTCTATGAGGGATGACAAATTGAGCGAAGAGAGGAAGAGCATCGTCAAGAGACTTGAAGAGCGATCCAGGGAGGTCAGGGTGTGGATACTCCGATCCACGAATGCGGCAGGTTCGGGTCATCCGGGAGGTTCGCTTTCTGCCACGGACATACTGGTCACCCTGTACTTTCACAGGATGAAGCACGATTTCCGGGACCCTCACTGGCCCGGACGCGACCGTTTCATCCTGAGCAAGGGTCACGCGGCACCTGCACTGTATGCATGTCTCTCCCTTTCAGGTTATTTTCCCGTGGAGGATCTTTACACACTGAGAAAGCTGGGCTCCCATCTGCAGGGTCATCCCTGCATGAGAAAGACCCCCGGTATCGAGATGTCTACGGGCTCCCTCGGACAGGGGATCTCCGCGGCACTGGGCATGGCCCTGGCCGGAAAGCTCGACAAAGCGGAGCACAGGGTATTCACCCTCCTGGGAGACGGAGAGTGCCAGGAAGGCCAGGTATGGGAAGCTGCCATGGCCTCCAGCCATTACAAGCTCGATAATCTTACAGCCTTCGTGGACAGGAACGGGCTTCAGATCGATGGCAGCACCAAGGATGTTCTGAACCTGGAACCCCTGGAGGACAAGTTCAGGGCCTTCGGGTGGCACGTGAGGACCATAGACGGCCATGATATCGACAGCTTGATCGATGCCATAGAGGAGGCCGATGGGGTAAAGGGAAAACCCTCCATGATAATCGCCGATACGATAAAGGGCAAGGGGGTCTCGTTCATGGAGAATTCGCTTCATTATCACGGAAATTCCCCCACGGACCAGGAGCTCGAGGATGGAATTAGAGAATGCACGGGAGGGGAATGCGGTGAATGAACGTGAATCGAAACACTGCAGACAGGCTTACGGGGAGACCCTGCTTCGCCTGGGCAGGGAGCGTGAGGACATCGTGGTGGCGGATGCGGACCTGTCGGGTTCCACGAGAACCGCGTGGTTCGGCAAGGAATTTCCCAAGAGGTTCTTCAATTTCGGCATTGCCGAGCAGAACATGATAGGGGCTTCAGCGGGAATGGCCGCGTCGGGGAAGACGGTCTTCGTATCCACCTTCGCCATGTTCGCCACGGGAAGGGTGCACGACCAGATACGCCAGTCCATCGCATATCCCCGGATGAATGTGAAGATCATTGCCACTCATGCGGGCATCACGGTGGGCGGTGACGGCGCCTCCCATCAGATCAACGAAGACGTAGGGATCATGAGGATACTACCGAACATGACCGTCATCGTTCCTGCGGATTACTGGGAAACAGCCAAGGCCGTGGAGGCCATCGCAGACTTTGACGGACCCGTGTACATGAGATTGGGAAGGGCCCCGGTCCCCGTCATCTTCGACGAGGATATGGATTTCCGCATCGGTAAAGCGCGTCAGCTGCGTGACGGGGACGACATCTCCATCATCGCCATGGGCCAGATGGTGGCAAGGGCCCTTTATGCTGCCGAGATACTCGAACGGGACGGTATTGGGGCCAGGGTCATCAACATGAGCACCATAAAGCCCCTGGACGAGGAGATCATCGACAGGGCAGCCAGAGAGACCGGGGGGATAATCACAGTGGAGGAACACAGTATCATCGGAGGATTGGGGTCCGCGGTTGCAGAGGCACAGACCGGGCATTGCCCCGTCATCCAGAAGAGGATCGGGGTTCCCGATGTATTCGGTCAGAGCGGCGGCTGCCGGGAACTACTGAGACAATACGGGCTGACAACGGGAAATATCGTAACCTCGGCCAGAGAACTGCTTGCTTTAAAGTAAGCTAGCGATTAATGAAAAAGGGTGGATTCAATGAAGATATTCATAGATACTGCCAATATCGAGGCTATCAAGCGCGCGAACGAACTGGGAATCATCGACGGGGTCACCACGAACCCCTCCCTCATTGCCAGGGAAGGAAGGGACTTTCAGGAAGTTGTAGAGGAGATATGCGGCATCGTGGACGGACCCATCAGCGCAGAGGTGATATCCGAGGACGCGGAGGGAATGGTCGAGGAGGCAAAGGAGCTCTCCAAGATACACATGAACATCGTCATCAAGATACCCATGACCGGAGAGGGGCTGAAGGCAACGAGCATTCTTCAGGAACTGGGTATCAAGACCAATGTGACCCTCGTTTTCACGGCCAACCAGGCATTGCTCGCCGCCAAGGCCGGAGCCACTTACGTCTCACCCTTCATCGGCAGACTGGATGATCACGGCAAGACGGGAATGGAACTGGTGGACGAGATAGTGCGGATATACAAAAACTATGATTTCGAAACGGAGGTCATCGTGGCATCCGTAAGGGATCCCATCCATGTACTCGAGTCCGCTCTCCTGGGAGCTGACATAGCCACTATCCCTCCCGCCATCATCGACAAGATGTTGAAGCATCCTCTGACGGACATCGGTATACGGAGATTTCTGGACGACTGGGAAAAGGTTCCCAAGAAGGAATGAAGATCCCCGGGGCATTCCCCTCGCTATTTTCAGCCCATTTAAAACAGAATAGTATATATTTTCATGCATTGTAGTCTACTTCTAAAAATAATTATATATAATATATACATTAACTCCTGCAGCTACGGATGAGAGTCATCATGGAAAAGCTAAATCGGTCCTTTACTAGATGAAACGTCATCTACGCTTAAAGGCGATGCCGCACACATAATCAAGTTTCGAACTTCGCACCATTGACAATATGGAGGTATGGTACATGGAGACAAGGAAAGTGCAGATTACGGGAGGTAACACCTATATCGTCTCCCTTCCGAAGAAATGGGTTCACAAGATGGGTATCTCGGGGGGGGACTCCCTGAGGATATTACCACAGAGGGACGGCTCTCTCGTAGTGGAAAAGAACATTGTCGATCGGAAGGTGGTCCACGAAAAATCCTTCCTGGTGGAGGATGAGAAACCCGATCATCTGCTTCGAAAGCTCATCGGAGCCTACATATCGGGTTATTCCGTCATCAACCTGAATTCCAGAGAAAGGCTGGATACCAATCTGAGAAAGACCATAAGAGAATTTTCCAGGATCGTCATAGGCCCCGAGATAATCGAGGAGAGCATGAAGAACGTGGTTATCCAGGATTTCATCGATCCTTCGGAGCTCTCCATGTCCAAGGGTATCAGAAGAATGTACCTAATCACAAAATCCATGCACCAGGATGCCATCACCGCGCTGGACGAAAAGGATGTGGACCTGGCTCTGGACGTGAGGTCCAGGGACGCCGAGGTCGACCGCCTGTATTACCTGATATCCAAACAGTTCAGCACGCTTCTTAGAAACCCCCGCTCCGATTCCTCCACGGCGTCCCTCATGGAGAGCCATTATTACTTTCTGATGGCAAGGCTTATAGAACGGATCGCCGACCATGCATGCAAGATGGCCACCAACATCTCACATATCGAGGCGCAGACGGACCGGGAACTGGTGAAGAAGCTGTCCCATCTCAGCGCACTTTCCATCGGAATCATCGATATAGGAATGAAGGCCCTTGAGAAAAAGAACATGGACATGGCCAACAACGGGATCGAATCCATAGAGGAGCTGAGCCAGAAATGCGGCGAGCTATTCCAGAAGATCAAATCCAAGGAAAGCGAGCACGCAGTATCCCTTGCCTATATAATCGAGAGCATAAGGAGGACCGGTTATTACGGGGTCAACCTTTGCGAGACAACGATAAACTACCTGATATCCGAGGAGATCGAGGAAGCATAGAGAACAGATAACCGAAAACGGCGGGAGACAGATGCTGGAGTACAGGGAAATAAATGTTCTCGATCGGAACAGCGAGCATTTCGGTGTTCCCACCATTCAACTGATGGAGAACGCCGGGAAGGCAGCATTCGAGGTGATGAAGGAAAGGATCGAGCTGAAGGGAAAGAATGTCTGCATTCTCGCGGGAAAGGGAAACAACGGCGGCGACGGCGTGGTCCTGGCCAGATTGCTGGCCAAGCTCTCGAGGGTCACCCTGGTTCTTCCCTTCCCCATGGAGCAGGGGAGCGAGCTGAGCAGGGAGAACTATAAAAGACTTCCAAAGAAGGTCAAGGTCAAGGTCTCTCCCGCCATGGATGAACTCGCAGGCCTCATGGATGGGAGCCACGTCATCGTGGATGCCCTTCTGGGAATAGGGATCACATCGGAACCCAGAGAACCCATCGCAGGAATCGTCAGAACGCTTCAAAGGGTTTGCGAGGAAGCGGAGGCCAAGGCTCTCGTGGAACGGAAAACCGTGGTCTCCCTGGACGTTCCCACGGGAATGGGGACCGGATTGGCCGTGACGCCCGATCTGACCGTGACCTTTCACGATTCAAAGACGGGGATGAACCAGGGGAACTCGGGTGATATAATCATCAGTAGCATTGGCATACCCGAGCTGGCCGCCATATACACGGGGCCGGGGGATTTCGCCTACTATCACGGGAATTCACCGGGATCTCACAAGGGGCAGAACGGGATAGTAATGGTCATAGGAGGCGGGCCCTATGTTGGGGCTCCCGTCCTTTCAGCGATGGCAGCACTACGCACCGGTGCCGATCTTGTTCATCTCTTCGTGCCCGGATCGGTCTACATGCAGGCGTCCTCCTTCTCACCGGAGATCATCGTTCACCCCCTTGGGAAAGAAAGATCGCAAGATCATCTCGGTGTTGAATCCGTGGGGGAACTCACCGATTTCTCCGGAAAGTGCAATTCCGCTGTCATCGGACCGGGGCTTGGAAGGGATCCCGATACCTGGAAGGCGGTGGGGCGGTTCATCAACGGGACCGATATCCCGCTCGTACTCGACGCCGACGCGATATACACGATAAAACACCGCTTTCACATCATCAAGGGCAAAAAAGCGGTCATCACGCCTCATCTCGGAGAGTTCCGGGAGCTGTCCGACGTAATAGGGATACTCTCCGATCCCGAGACCTTTGCCGAGATAGTTAAAAGACAATCGAGGGAGATCGGGGCCACGATCCTCTTGAAGGGATCGAGAGACATAATTACCGACGGAAAGGAATACCGCCTGAACGATACGGGTCATCCTGCAATGACCACAGGCGGAACAGGGGACGTTCTGAGCGGTATCGTGGGAGCCCTTCTCGCAAGGGGCATCGATCCGTTCCATTCGGCCAGATTGGGTGCGTTCATATCAGGCTCGGCGGGTGCCCTGGCCGGCGGCGAGAAGAGCTTCGGGATGATCGCCTCGGATGTGATCGAGAAGATACCGTCCATCCTCACGAAATACCTATAAGACCAAGAATTAGAACTCCGGAACATGACCGGTAGTATGATCAAGAAATCCTTGCATACCCTACGGGGGAATCGAAATGAAGGTATGGCAGAGAACGGCTCGCCTTTCAATGGCGCTTGTATTGATATTCTCCTTTCTGGGTTTGCTGGGAGGCATCCCGAATGGAAAACTGAACGTTATTTCCGTTTCCGCCGGAGCCACCATCACGGTGGATGACGACGGAGGTCAGGATTACACGGCGATACAGACGGCCATCGACAATGCAGCGGATGGCGATACCATTGAGGTATATCCAGGGGAATACGCGGGGGATCTGGTAATAACCGGAAAGACCCTGACCATTATAGGTTACGGCACGGATAAATCCGTTATCAACGGTACCGGGAAAGGGATCGGCCTCAAACTGGCGAGCAGCGGCAATTCCGTAACAGGATTCACCGTCAAGAACGGGGACGTGGGTATTCTGGTGGACGGCGTGGATGATGGTCTGATATCGGACTGTAACTGCACGGACAACAACTATGCGGGAATAGCGATCAACGGCAGCTCGGGCAGCGTTGTTGATAATGTGAGCTGCATCAACAACAGGTACGGGATAAGTATCAACGACTCTCAGGCCGGTGGCGTCTCCAACAGCACGTGCAGTTCGAACTCAGAGAGTGGGATCAATATAACCCTTTCTACCGGGTTTCATCTGGACAACGATACATGTCATTCCAACAAGGTCGGCATATTCCTCGGTGAGGCTCATCAGAGTGCCGTTCTCGACTGCAACGTTCAATCCAACAGCGAGTCTGGGGTACGATTCCATACAGCCCACAACAACACTGTCGAGAGATGCGTTCTGGCCAAACACGGGGCACAGGGTCAGATAATAGGGACCGGTTTTCATGGATCGTATTCCAATGACAACGTGGTCTCGAGCTGCAACATTACGGGCAACTGGCGTTTCGGGGGCGAGTTCGACCATGGGAGCCTCAGAAACAGGATCAGCAGGAACGTCGTTACCGCCAACACCCAGGGTGTGGGTCTCCTGCTTATGAAAGACTGTGCGAACAACATGATGGACAACAATTCGGTCACCGGCAACTTTCAGGGAATGTACATCTGGCTTGGAACGCACAATACGGTGGAGTACAACTCTGTCAACACCTCCACCAACTACGGCCTCATACTGTACATTGGAGCGGATTCCAACCACGTGAAATACAACCGCCTGGGGCCCAATCCCGCAGGTGGGCTCCTGATGTACGACGCGGACAGCAATCTTGCCGAGAACAACACGTGCAACGACAATGCCAATGCCGGGATAAGAATTTCCCTCAACGCCAAGACGAACATCGTCAGGAAGAACCTCATCATGAACAATACCATGGGCATATCCATCGACGACCCCGGCTGCAAGAACAATGTCATCTACGCCAACCACCTGATCAAGAACAACGGCACCGGGGGAATACAGGGAGAGGACCTTGGCCAGGAAAACGTATGGGACGACGGCAGTCACGGCAACTTCTGGTCGGACTATCGCAACCGCAGATACAATGCCAGCCATGACGGGGACGTCTGGAACCTGTCATACGAGATGAAGGGAGGAAACGGAAGGGACCGGTTCCCCTTCGGAAGGCTTCCAATTACCGAGCTCGATACGGAGGACCCTGTATTCCTTGCCGATAACACCAGCGGGGAGGCCACCACCGGCGACCGGTTCAACTTCAGCCTGAACGTCACCGATGACGTGGGCTTTAGAACCGTTACCCTGTTCTACCAGTATGACAACTCGGAGGTCCTCTACATGCTGCCCATGAAATACTATTCGGACGACAACTGGTTCCGGAATATCATTGTGAACGAGAGCGCCCGGAACATCACATACCGCTTTCTGATAGAGGATTACCTCGGGAAGGGACAGAACATCGGTGATTTTGACATTCCCGTACGCGACAATGATCCCCCGACCATCATCGACAGGAGCGCCGAGAATGCCAGTACGGGGGAAGACTTCGAGGTCCTGGCGGACGTTACCGACAACCGAGAAGTGGATTTCATATCCGTTCTGTACAGTTACGACGGCACCGTTTTTGAGAATTCATCCATGGACCTCGTCGAGGATTCCACGTGGAACTGGACCCTCGAGGTCAATGACAGCGCCAACTGGTTCGACTATTACATCTCGTCGGGAGACGCGTCCGGAAATGTGAACGATACTCCCGTTCGAAGGGTACTGGTCAAGGACAACGACATGCCCTCCTTCATGCAGGACCTCACGGCGGCATATGCCACCACCGGAGATCAATTCCATATTGAGGCGAACATATCGGACAATGTCCAGCTTCACGCGGTATCGGTAAATTTCACCTTCGACGGGAAGACCTGGGATTCGGCTTCCAGCTCGTCCGGGGATGAAAATCTCTGGTCCTGCGCCGTAGATGTGCCGGACAATGCATCGAACATGAGCTACAATTTTTTCATCGAGGATGCTGCCGGGAACCGCTTGAGCACGTCCCGGCGTACCATTGACGTAAGGGACAACGACAGACCGGTACTCCTGGGCGACGGTTCCGCAAAGGAGGCGACCACGGGAGACGATTTCACGTTTGCCGCGAATCTTACCGATAACATAGGCATCCATGAAGGATGGGTCGTTTACACGTATGACGGAAGTGAATTGTTCAACGTATCCATGGAGCTTCTGGATACCGATGCAGGTGTGTTCTACTTTGGCTATACGTTAACGCTCCCAACGGATGCGACATTGTTCGAATACCATTATCATTTTCTGGATGCCGCCGGCAATCACAACCACACCTCGCCGATGCTGGTCTACGTCTTCGACAACGATGCGCCCCTTGCCGATGCAGGGAACGATACCGAGATCGATCAGTACGCGAGCTTGTCATTCAATGGGAGCGGGAGCACCGACAACATAGGCGTGGATGAATATGAATGGACCCTGGATTACGGCGGTTCCGAGACCTTGCGTACGGGGGTGGATCCAGTGTTCCAGTTCAACCTCGCAGGCGTCTTCGAGGTGGTTCTCAACGTAACGGATGCTGCGGGGAACTGGCAGAACGACACCGTGATCATTACCGTCAGGGACCGGGAGAACCCCAAGGCGGTGGCCGGCAAGGACGTACTGGGAGAACCCGGAGACACCATACACCTGGATGGCAGCGCCAGCAGCGACAACATCGGTATAGTGAAATACCAATGGCACTACTCCTACAACGATTCCGAGGTCATCCTCCCGGGAGCCAGCCTCAATTACACCTTCGATATTCCCGGTAGCTACACCGTTACCCTGAACGTTACCGACGAGGCCGGGAACTGGGCACTCGACACCATCACTGTGCTCATTACATTGGACGATACGATAAAACCCATCGCCCGTGCGGGTGATGACGTCTCCATAGAAGCGGGGGATACTGTATACTTCGATGGAACGGGATCCACGGACAATATAGGGCTCGATAATTTCACCTGGAACTTCACGTACAACGGGAGCGCAATTGAACTGTACGGGCCCAGCCCCTTCTTCACATTCGAGAACGAGGGAGAATATTCGGTGAAATTGACCGTGTTCGACCTCGTGGGTAAATCGGATATCGACAAGATGACCGTGGAGGTCAAGAAGAACGGGACCGGTGGAACATCCGATGACGATGATACGCCGGGCGGCGGTGACCCGGGCGGCATCGATGGGGAAAAGGGCTCGCAAACGCTTCTCATCATACTCGGCCTTATAGCATTGGTGGTTGTGGCGATCATCGTGATCGTATTCGTCGTGGTCCTGCGCAAACGCAGGAAGAATGAGCCGGAAGATGTGGTGACGGATACCGAAGAGGGTGGAGAAGCGCTCATTCCCCTGCCGCCGGAAAGGGTGCAGACAGCTGCCGGGACGCCCCCCGTCGTCTCGGAATCCCTTCAATCCCAACCTCTTTCATCGCTAGAGGTGGCTCCGGCAGGGATAGCCGCTCCCATGGCTACCCAGATTCCACAGGTTGAAACCCCGGTCGGGGCGGCACCGGTCTGTGCGGGATGCGGGCTGCCTTCCCTGTATTACCCGGATTACGAGTGTTTCTGGTGCGACAAATGCCAGGAATATGTATATCCCACCTCGGAGGCGACATCTCCGGAGGCGCTTCCTGGACCCCAGGGGACAGAGAGTGAGGGAGTCAAGGCATTGCCCCAGGATACCTCCGCGGCCGAGACCACAATGGAGACCCCCGAGCTAGCCGGAGCAGCACCGGATGTATCCGAGCTAGACCTGGACGATGATACCTTAGAGGAAGTGGGTGGGGATGCTCCCGACGGGATAACCCGGGGAGAGAATGCCCCGGAAACGCACACGGCCGTATCGACCGAGGAGGTCGAATCACCCGCTCGTGCGGAACCGGCCGCGGAAGGTCCGGTGGAAGGTGAAACGGCGGCCGAAGGCATGGATGCGTCCGGAGGTGAGGAAACAGCGACGCCTATTTCCTCAGAGGAAGAGGGGGAGGTCACAGGCTCAGAGGGAAACGCATCCCTAGATGGACCGGCAGCGGTTTCGGAGGATCCGCCCCGGATCGACAAGAATCTGATTTCAGCCTCTACCACACCGAAGGAAGCCGTGGACCCGGGATCGGCGGATACGGACAACGTTGAAACATCAGGGAAAGAACCGGCCAGCGAATCGGGATCGGTGGAATCTGCGGAAGCGACGGGGCAGGAGGGGTCCGAGAAGACGGAAGCGGGATCGGAACCGGAACCGGCCGCTTCTTCATCCGGGAACGGCGAAGGGAATGGGACGGGGAAGGAAGAGGATCTGGACGACATGTTGGACGACCTCCTTGAGGGATTATAGAAATAATCTGCGGGGAATATGACCGATATTATTATATGCAGTTAGGAGTTAAGCAAAATCTGAGATTATTCCTGATAATACTCAAAGTCATCATAATTGAAATGGATCCCTTCAATAAGAGATCCCTTGTATCATGAAAGGGGTGATCACCGTGGCACCGTGTCCGATATGTGGAAATGAGACAACCTATTACGAGCAATACGGCCAGTGGTACTGTTTTCAATGCAATGCCTATCAATCCCAGATTGAGGAGGCGATGAAGGTTCACCAGCAGCAGGCGGCGGCGCCACAGGCAGCAGCCCCTCAGGCAGCCACACAGCAGGTACAACAGCAACCTCAGCCGCAACAACAGCAGGTACAACAGCAACAGCCTCAGCAGCAGGCCCAGCAACAACCGCAACCTCAACAACAACAGGTACAGCAGCAGCCGCAGCAGGCCGGAACCACAGCGGGATCGAGATGCCCCACGTGCGGACACGATATAAAACCCGGCTGGTTCATATGCCCGGGATGCCAGTCTATGATCGAGCCTGCAGCGGGAGGCGCTGCACCAGCGGCGGCCGTCCCCGGACAGGGGGCACAAGCAGCCCAGCCTGCACAGCAGCCCGGCCAGCCCGTGGCAGACGGCAAGGATCACGATTACTGGCTCCTGTCAGGTTTGAAATACATCCGGAAGAAGAACTACAAGAACGCTCTGAAGGCATACAATAAAGCCCTCAAGATCGATCCCAACAGTCACAACGCATGGTATCAGAAGAGTATAGCCTACACCCTCCTGGGAGATGCTGAAAAGGGAAAGAAATGCCTGGGCAAGGTGGTCAAGCTCAACCAGGGACTCAACGTCTACGTCAAGAAATATGCGGCACAGATGGAGAAAAAACGGGCTGCCGCCCAGACTCCTCCACCCCAATATTCGCCGCAGCCGCAGGTTCCCCAGACGCCGATACCCAGTGCTCTTTCCACACCGGTGCAGAGCATGCCCGCGGCCCCGGCTCCCGAACCGGAGCCACCAATGGCCGCACCTCCGGAACCGGCTTTGCCAGAACCGCCGACAGCATCCAACCCCCCACCGGCGGCATCACCTGCGCCGGCAGCAACACCCGTACCGGCAGCAACACCCGTACCGGCAGCAACGCCAACACCTGCACTGGCTGCAACGCCAACACCAGCGGCAACACCTGCACCGGCAGCCACCCCTGCACCGGCAGCAACCCCAACACCAAACGCAACCCCCGCACCCCAAGCAACGCCAACCGCCAACGCACCACCCGAACCCGCACGCACCACCACACGC
>CAYRFL010000122.1:0-12169 GCA_964423515.1 uncultured archaeon | reverse complement strand
TTGATGTGCCTATATCCGCTATTTTTCATTTGGGTTCTTGCAACACCCTGTATAATATTCTCTCGGTACGTCCCTGGCTCAACGGATATCGTGTCTCCATTATTTGCATTGTTTATTGCCATTTGGATACTTAGATAATCTCCACTCCCGGATGCATTTACTGTGATTATGGACCTGCACGGAACCTCCGGACTTCCACCTCGTACACCGTCACCGGGATCGGAAACCATCGGGAGCAGGGATGACAGGAGAAGAATGATTACTGTTATCCGTACCATGCACATACGTGATACCACGAAATACCACCTTAATATAGAGATGGGGAAGGTACTATTTAACGATTTTAGCACAATACCTTCCATTGCACCGGTCCGGCACGTCTCCAGGTTGGATGTCGGATGAGGTGGAGCAGTTCGACGAATACATGAAAATGGACGGTCGGCGGGACGCCGACCACGAGGGCTCTGGCCCTCGTTGTGGTGTGGTCTTATATCAAATGTGCATTTTTTGTAAAAGGCCCTGTATTCGCCTACACCACCCCTTTTCCACCCCCCGGCTACCAGGCCCTTTTACTAAAGAGAGTCTATCAAAGGTTATTATCGGTTATTTCCCTCGGCAATCTTCTCGAGCAGCGCCCTTGCCCTGTTCTCGTTTATTTCGCCCTCCGCCACCATCCCCCTTGCGATGACGTCGATATCGGCTCCCGTGGCCCCTGCGGATACCGCCACGTTCCTGGCGTGAAGCTTCATATGGCCCCTCTGTATCCCCTCGTCGGCCAGTGCCCGAAGGGCGGCGAAGTTCTGTGCCAGTCCCACGGCCGCGATGATCCTCCCGAGACGGGTGGCCTTCTCGACCCCCAGTATCCTTATGCAAGCACGGGCCTGGGGATGGGACCTGGTGGCCCCGCCCACGAGTCCCACGGCCACCGGAAGCTCGATGCTGCCCACGAGGTTTCCGTCCCGGTCCTTCTCGTAGGATGTCAGCGGTCCGTACCTTCCGGAGATCGCCGCATATGCATGGGCGCCCGCCTCTATTGCACGGGTATCGTTCCCCGTCGCCCTCACAACCGAGCTTATCCCGTTCATGATGCCCTTGTTATGGGTGGCCGCCCGGAACGGGTCGGCCTCCGCGAACCTCTGGGCAAGTATGATGTTCTTCACGATATCCGCCCCGATCTCCTCCCGCGAGAAGACCGCGCTGGCCTTGACCATCCGGTGAACTGCCAGGTTGGATATTATCCTCAGAAGCGCCCTGCCGCCCGTTATCTCCTCCACCATGGGTGCGATGCCCTCCGTCATGGTATTGACCGCGTTCGCTCCCATGGCATCCCGGCAGTCCACCAGGAGGTGTACCACGATCATGGGAGGTTCCGTGGTCTTGAACTCCCTGACCTTCAGCCCCTTTGCCCCGCCCCCCATCTCAACCAGGACCGGATCGAAACGGTTCGCCAGCTTCAGCAGCTCGGTGGCCCTCTCCTCCAGTGCATTCGCCGCCGCCTCCAGCTTCTCCGCGGTCCCGACGTCGACAACCTGGATCTGCCCGATCATGCGGGGCGGGTCCCCCGATGTGGTGAAACCCCCCATCGTCCTTGCTATCTTGGCCGCCTTGGACGCCGCCGCCACAACCGACGGCTCTTCCACTGCCATGGGAACGAGCACTTCTTCGCTGTCGATCAGGAAGTTCGTGGCGATGCCCAGTGGAAGCACGAAGCCGCCGATGACGTTCTCGATCATGGAATCCGCGCTCTCCAGAGGGAACCCGCCCGTATCGAACAGTGAACTCCTGTCATCCGACGACAATGTACAGAGCTCTGCTGCAAGGGCGAGCCTTTCTTCCGGCGTTTTTTTGTAGAATCCCGGTATGTTGGAGCTATCTTTCATTTGACCTCACCTTCTTTCCTGTTCGGGGACCGAAACACACCGCATTTCGGAGATCATGAAGCGTCATTTTCATTGTTTGCTCAAGTATGATGGACCAGGCGGCTTCTGTTCGCCATACCCGATCTCCGTTATTCAGGTCGTATATATGAACGTGTGATAGACCCTCTCCAGGGGGATATCCGCACTGGTCATGTTGATGGAGATTATCTCGATGTAGAAGTCCCTGCCCGACCTGATCTCCACCGATCGGTTCCCGTCGTCGATGTTATCCAGAACTGTCTCGTTGAGGATATCCTCGTCCCGTATAACCTCGGGATTCCATGGATGGACCCGCCTGGTGAGCGTGGAGATCACGTTATCCTCCCCCTTCTGTTCCAGTATGACGATGTTCTGTGTTACCGAGAAGGTATAGGGCTCCCCGGCGATATCCGGGTTGACATATACGCCCTCGTGTTCCCGGTCGCGGGTGAAGGTGACAAGTTCCCGATGGTCGCAGCTAAGAGAGCTGATATGATCGATGTGGTCGGCTAGAAAATCGGCTGTCTTCTGCCGCTCGATATCCTCGAAGTTCCCGCGCTGCCAGGAAAAGAAACCGATTATTGTTCCCGCGATTATCGCGGCGGCGATGAACATCCCGACCTTGGACGAAATGAAATCTAACATATGTCAACCCGCAAGCTCTGGTCGCCACACTGGGCGTTTCGTACCTATCCGAATCGATGTCTCGCTATATATTGTCAATGGTGATAAGCCCCGTTGTCGATCTTCTTCTTTTTTGGATCGGACCAAATTGAGGCAGATCCGGGATCTACCCGTACCTGTCGAACTCATTGAAATCATCAAAATCCGTGATGATCTCCTCACGCGGGGATTCTTCCGATCCTTCCTTCTTCTTGCGGACCGCCGAGATGATGACTATTATTATGATCACGAGGACCCCCACGCACAGTATGATTGTTATCATGACCTCGTCGGAAAGGCCTCCATCGCTCTTGTCCGGATTGAACTCACCGGAGGGATGGTCCAGCGGATCCCCCGGGAGGGTATGCCCCTCGTATTCCTGTAGGTTGTTATAGCCGTCGTTATCGAGGTCCTTTTTGGCATCGAAGGGATCGAACGGGTTCAGCCCGTGATCCAGCTCCCAGGCATCCGGCATACCGTCACCGTCCTGGTCCAGGAGATGCTCCGGAGAATCGTCGCGGTCCGTGGGATCGGTACCTTCCAGAAACTCCTCCCCATTGGTATATCCGTCCCCGTCCTCGTCCCCCAGGGGATCGGATATGTTGTATTTTTCCTCCCAGTAATCCGGTATCTCGTCCTCATCCTCGTCCTTTTTCCGGTCCTTCTCCGGTTCAGGCTCGGGCTCCGGTTCGGGTTCAGGTTCGGGCTCCGGTTCCCTCTCCACCAGCGAATAGTACGTAAGCTCCGTCACCTGCATGGGATCCCAGTAGGAGTAATCGGTGGAATCCCCCTCGTCGTCATAATACACATCCTCGTTCAATTCCAGCTCCAGGTGCTTCACGCTCGCGCCCAGTTCGGGCGAATAGTAGTTGAGTGCGATCTTCTCATCGTACCAATCGTTGTCGTCATCGAAATCGTATTGCCTTCGGTAATCGTCGTCGTCATCGTCATAATCCCCGTAATAATAGTCCGATTCCCTTCCGTACTCCAGGATGACGAAGGTTTCGAAAGTACCGGCGGGCACCGTCACGGAAGCGGTTCCCAGGCAGATGTAATGGTATGACTCCTCGTACACATTCTCGTCATCGTAGTCATTATAATAATCATCGTCGTCATCATCATCGTCATATTCATCGTATTCATAATCAGTTGTCTCGGTCCTTGTGGTGTTGACATCCCAGCTCTTGCCTGTGAACAGCGGAAAGCTGACATCCACAAGGGGGGGGTCGTAGGTGGTCTCCGTCCTAGTTCGGTACGTGTCCCCATAGTAGCTGTCAATCTCTCCATCCATTTCCTCCCTGACGATGGCGAGGTCGCTCTTCCTGTAATAGCATGAACCGGCAGCGGTCATATGGTAATTGAGGTAAAATCCATAATCACTATCCTCCGAGCCGCTGTCCAGTTCGACGTCGACGAGGTATGCCTCGTATTCGGTCCTGTCGACAGTTATGGTCGTTTCCCGACTTACGTTCATGCTCATGTTGCCGCGGAGAGTGTAATAATAGTTATCCAGAACGAGCGAATATCCAAAGGAATAACCCGGTTTCCACACGGGTGCTTCCGCTACGGGTGTCTCTCCGTCATCGGTGCTCTCCGTGACCATGACCAGGATCTGGGCGCTGCCCTCATAACCATAGCCGTATCCGTAATAATCGTCATTATCATCATCGATGCCAAGGCTCTCCTTGATCCCGGAGCTTGCCCGTAGCTCGATGACGTACACTCCGATATCGTTCTCATCTGTCACGTTGATGTAAACGTAGAAAGTAGCATACTCGTAGGGATCTATGGACACGTGATCCGGATATACCTCCCAATCGCCATAGAACTCGGTCTCGTTGTCCATCTCGATAGAAGCGTTGTCGGTTCGTTCCCCGTAGTTCCACACGGTGGCCTCTATACCGAACCTGCCTCCCTGTTGGGTGACGATGGAATGCCTGTCGAGGTCTATATACAGGGCATATAGTGAATCGTAGGGGCTCAGCATGACGATGTAGGTAATGGAGGCGGAGGATGTAAGCCCTCCGGAATCGGTCACGACGAGAGATATCGAATGGAATCCTACAGAGAGATTATCAAGGGTTATGTTGCATTCCTCGCCTAGAAGACCGTCCAGGTCCGAGTACCAGCGGAAGGAATGGAGATCGCCGTGGGGAAAATCCGGGTCGGTAGATGCCCCCATGAACGTTGCGTACCGGTCATAATAACTCACAGTGCCGTTCTCGGGATACGCGATGATCGCAAGGGGGGGATCGTTCGTATTGTTCACGAGCAGCCTGATGTGAAGCCAGTCCTTGTCATTGCTGCCGTTGACGTCCGATACAGTGATATTGACGTTCATCACTCCCACGTGCTCCTGTGCGGGTAGAAAGGATATTCGGCCCGTCATGTAATTGATATCGAATGCGGATGTGTTGTCCAGGTACACGAGGTTGTCCCCGTCCAGATCCGAGGCGGAAATCGTTATGTTGAACCATACGTCTTCCTCTATAGTGAGGTTCACCCTTCCGGCATCCCTCACGGACATATTTCCCATGGATTCCATGACCGGGGCATCATTGGTGGGTCTAACGTGTACGGTCACCGTATGGGTGGCGAAGGATTCGTTGTCATCGGTGGCATTGAGGATGATTGCCTGTCTTCCGAACATGTCCGGTTCCGGATGAAATTCCAGGGTGGCATTTTCGGTTATGCGTACTGAAAAAATGCTGAAATCGGTCCGTGCGCTCCAGTTGGTCCCGTTCCAGACGGTGAAGTTGACGGGAGCGACACCCCCTGTGAATATGTCCGAAAGATTGAGGAGAGCCTTTCCAGAATCCTCGTCGAACCTGAAAAGCGTGGGAGCACCGTCTCGGACGTTGGGACCCGGTACTGCCTGGGCCCGGGCCGAATCACAGGTGAGATTGATCGAGGAAATTGATACGAGCAGGATTATAAGCGTGGCTGGGACACATCGGCTGTTCATGATAATTACCAGGGATTAATATTACTATTCGCGATATTTATAGTTATTCTTCAGTGTGAGGGTTATTGTATTCTCTGCCCGCTGGGAGTCGGGTGGGGATACGGACATGGATCGGGTTGATCGCTGCAAAAAATTGCGGCCTGCGCGCTATCGTCCATATTCTTCCTCAATGGGTTCCACGACCGTTCTCGACTCAAGAAGTGCTCTTTCACCCTGCGAACCCGGGATCTGCCTTATCTCCGACATGAGTTCCATCTGTTCCTTTTGAAGTCTCAATATCTCGATCTCCATTCGTAGCTGCTGGGACTGCTGCGTTATCAATCTCATCTCGAGATTGTCCTGCTGGGGAGGATTGACCTTTGTGAACCGTAGCGCATTTCTGAAGCTGTAGAAATAGGTGGATAGACCGGCGATCAGACCAATCTCCGAGATCATGAGCAGTATACAGGCGGTCCTCATGAGTTCCAATTGTTGAGGGGAATCCGAAAAGATATCAAAGTCCATGAATTCGTACCGAATGAAAAAGAGTGGTACCGTGAAGATGATCACGGATGAAAATGCGACATGCTTTATCTTGCTGGCATCCATATCGTAGACCGTGAGATACAATGCAATGTTGAACAGTAGGATGGGGAAGACAAATATCATTGAAATGGACGAGTTGGCGAAAATTCCAAATAGAAATGACAAAGCCAATACGGTAACAGGAGCCACGATCGAAATGACGAAAACGGCAATGGCCTTTCTTTCCATTTTTCCTCCATAGGACTTTCGTGCGCTGAAAAGCAGGGAAGCTGACACTATGAATAACACGGAGATAAGAAGGCCTCCGTAGAAGTTCAGTGTACAAGTCGTAGACATCGTACTTTCAGCTTCCCTGTAGCTATCATCTTCATCCTCATTATAATCCCAATAATCATCCCAATAATCATCCCAATAATCATCTTCGTCCTCATTATCTTCCAGATCATATATGTCCGAATATACCTTTGCCCGTCCGACGAAATCCACGGCAAGTATGACGATCACGACCACGAGGGTGATCATCAGGAGTATCAATGCGCTCCTGGTCCTGTTCGGTGCCCGCTCGACCATCTTATAACCTCGATTTATCGTTTCGAGGGATCATACTCCCTCAGATGTTCTCCCATCCGGTTTTGGGTGCCGCCGACGGTCGATTCAACACCATCGCCGTGGGTCAGCAATCCGGTACTCGCCCCTTCGATACGATCCGACCTGATATCGGAAAGAAGGTCCATCTGCTCCTTCTGCAGTCTCAATATCTCGACCTCCATACGAAGCTGCTGGGCCTGTTGTGTCATGAGCCTCATCTCGAGACTATCTTGTTGAGGCGGATTGGCCTTTGTGAACTGCAGGGCCTTTCGGAAGCTGTAGAAATAGGTGGAGAGACCCGCGATCAATCCGATATCAGCTATCATGAGTAATACGCAGGCGGTCTTCACGTGTTCGAAATCATCATGGGAATTGTAATACCCCCCGATCATATCGAAATCATACATGATGAAGAAGAGCGGGACGGTAAATAGAATAACGGTAAAGAACGCAGCGAATTTAACCTTCTCCCGGTCAAGATCATACAATGAAAGGAACAGAGCGACGTTGAACAGCAGGATGGAAAATGCCGATATGATGGAGATATTCGAAACCTCGAACAGATTGAAGATGAACCACATTACCAGCACGACGACAGGGATTACTATCGATAGTACGAACACGGCTATGAACTTGCGCTCCATCCTCTGCCCGTAGGATCTGCGTGCGGCGAAAAGAAGGGATGCGGATACTATGAAGAGCACAGCGATAATGAGACCGCCGAAGAAATCCATTCCACACCATGCTTCCATCACATTTTTGGCTTCGTAATATTTGTCCTCCTCATCATAATCGTCCCAGTAATTACCATATCGGCCGTCTTCAGGATCCTCAATATCGTTTATATCGGAATAGACCTTCGCCCGCCCGACGAAATCCACTGCCAGTATGACGACCACGACGATGAGCGTGATCATAAGGAGTATCAATGCGCTCCTGGTCCTGTTCGGTGCCCGTTCGACCATCTTATAACCTCGATTTATCGTTTCGAGGGATCATACTCCCTCAGATGTTCTCCCATCCGGCATTGACTGCCACCAATGGTCGATTCATCACTATCGCTGTGAGTCAGCAATCCTGTGCTTGCCCCTTCGATGCGTTCCGACCTGATATCAGAAAGAAGCTCCATCTGCTCCTTCTGAAGTCTCAATATCTCCACTTCCATGCGGAGCTGCTGGGCCTGTTGTGTCATGAGCCTCATCTCGAGACGATCTTGTTGAGGTGGATTGGCTTTTGTGAACTGCAGGGCCTTTCGGAAGCTGTAGAGATAGGTAGAGAAGCTCGCTATCAAACCGATATCGGATATCATGAGGATTATACAGGCGGTTTTCAGGTACGCCAGTCGATCGCGGGAATCAACATAATCTCCCCTGATCATATCGAAATTATATCGTATTAACAAAAGGGAGACTGAAAAGACGATGACCGAGGTGAATGCGACATGTTTTACTTTCTCTTGATCTAAGTCGAATATCGATAGGTATATTGCGACATTTAATATAAGAATTGGGAGGGCTGCGATAAAGGAAATATATGTGATCTCGAAGAGATTGAATAGAAACCACAAAATCAACACTACCACTGGGGCAACGATTGATAGGACGAATACAGCTATAGTTTTTCGTTCCATCTTCGGCCCATAGGATCTACGTGCCGAGAACATGATTGAGCCGGCCACAATGAAAAACACCGAAACAATAAGACCACCAAATACATCCATTAGACATGTTTCCTCCATCGTCCTGTGGGACCAATCGAGTTCACCTTCATAATAATCCCAATCGCGTTGTCCATATCCATCTTCATAATCAGGATCAATATCATAAATATCTGAAAAAACCTTTGCCCGGCCGACGAAATCCACTGCCAGAATGACAACCACGACTATGAGCGTGATCATCAGGAGTATCAATGCGCTCCTGGTCCTATTCGGTGCCCGTTCGACCATTTGGATAACCCTGTATCAGTAATTTTCCGAGGGATCATACTCCCTCAGATGTTCTCCCATCCCGAATTGGCCTTTATCGACGGAGAATTCGACGCTTCCACGGTGGCCCAGCAATCCGGCATTGGCGCCCTCGATGCGTTCCGCCTTGATATCTGACAGAACCTCCATCTGCTCTCTCTGCATTCTCAAGATGTCCACCTCCATCCGCAGCTGCTGGGCCTGCTGGTTCAGGAGACGAAGATGAAGATTGTCCTGTCTCGGGGGATTTGCCTTGGTGAAGTCGAGACCTTTCTTGATGGCCAATATAAATATCATCATACCAATTATCAAACCAATAGAGGACATTATCATTATTATTGGTATATCGTGCATATTGTGTTTTGAGTCATCAAAGGATATATTGGTAATGAATAGAAGCGGGAACGAAGATAAAATAACTATGCCACAGGCCAATGCGCTAAACCACTTACCCTCGAGATCAAATGTAACCAGAAGAAGGGATATTGAAAAAAGGACTATCGTGATCATGTATGTTATGCCATTTTGGTTTACTGTGAACAACGAGAAGATGTAGTTCCCTGCAATAGATAGTACCGGTATTGCCAGGGCCAGTACGAATGCCCCGACTGCCTTGTTTCCATGCTTCTCCCCGTATGCCTTCCTGGCGCTGAACATGAAGGATATGCCAATAATGTATAGAACGAATATTACCAACGATGAAATATAGATGAACATGCATGTCAGGCACATGGAACCGCTGCGACCCAGTTCCAGGCCGTCCTCGTAATCTTCGTCGGGAGTCTGCCTCTGTATATCGATCCACCCGATTATATTGACAAACAGGATAGCGATAATAACAATTACCGTTATTAAAAGAAGGATCAGAGCACTCCTGGTCCGGTTGGGCACGGCCTCGGACATCGTTCCATCGAATCATTAGGAACTATAAATATATATTCCGTATAATGCATATGGGTTATCCGTTGTTAGGTCGGTCGAGAGTATGGAGACGCTCTCTGTCTCCCGAATATCGTGCCTGGGATTTAGGTGGATCATCATGAAACGCATTGCGATGTCCGTTAGTCTGGTTCTATCGGTATGCATTGTACTAATCCCTCTGTCAAATTCATGCTTGGCAGAGGATTCTGGAAATCATTTCGGATTCGAAAAGGTATATGAATCTCTCAAATCACCAAAACACCACTGGTCTAGCAACCTGAGAACATTTGCATGGTCCCCGGATGGAGAGATGTTGGTAATTGGGCATTCCGATAATCTGAGTAAGAATTATACCCTAAAACTCATTACAATGACCGATTGGCAGGTAAGGAAAATAACTACCAATCATTCAAAATCCATAACGGTCGTCTCGTGGTCGCCCGATGGGAATTTATTGGCCTCCGGATCAGTGGATAAAAGCGTCATTATCTGGAATATTTCCCAATGGACTCCAATGGTCTCGCTGGATGTCGGTGATATCGTCGATGATATCAGTTGGTCAATAACACAGGAGTATCTAGCGATAGGCACCCATAAACAACCGTTGACGCTGTGGAATACAACGGACTGGACCTTTGAAATATCTTTGGCCAACCAATTAATAGAGACGAAAAATTCCGATTTCTTGGCAAATGTAGAATATTCACCCGATGGTAAACATATATTATCTCAACCGGATAATGGAGAGATAGATGTATGGGAAACTGAAGAATGGAAACGAAGGGCCACTTTGAAAGCCCATGCCGCAAGAATCTACTCATTGTCGTGGAGTCCAATTGGAGATATGTTCCTATCGAGTTCCGGGGATGGCACGGTCAAAGTATGGAGTCTGGATGATTTGAATTGTATAAGCAGAATTCGCTCCTGGTTCGGTTCGTTTCATTGTGCAGCATGGTCACCCGACGGTGAAACGTTGTTAGTGGGTGATACGTATGGTGATCTGAGGTTGTACGACTGTAAAACGTGGCGTGTATTGGAAAGACACTTTTTAGATTCGTGGATCCAATGGCTCGGCTGGTCGCCCGACGGCAATACGGTCTCTGTCTATTTCGAAGATGGTGATTTGATATTACTTTCAATGGATAGCAATGGGGACGGGATATCCGATAAATATCATTCAAATAAGACTTATGAATGGTACTGTACGGATAAGGATGGTGATAATAAAACCGACATGATCGACGCTTTTCCCGAGGATGCCGCCGCCTCCTTGGACCTCGATTTTGATGGCTATCCCGATGCCTGGAATCATGGAAAAGGCCAAGAGGATTCAACGGAAAACCTCGTGTTGGATACAAACCTCTTCGATCACGATAATGACGGGTATAATGACGCGAACGATGCTCTGCCTCGTGATCCCAGCGAATGGAGCGATATGGATGGAGATAGTATCGGTGATAATTCCGATTTTTTTCCAACTGATCCGGCAGCTGCTCGGGATGAGGATGGGGATGGATATCCTGACATTTGGAACTTTGATAAAGATGAAGTGGATTCCACCACTGGTCTTGAACTAGATATATTTCCCGATAATCCGCGGGAATGGAAGGATTCGGACCAAGATGGCAAGGGTGACAACGCTGATATGATATTCTTCATGCATGACGGAATGTTTATCCTATTAGTATATGACGCGGTTTGTATCGCTGTGGTAATCGTTGTTTACCGCCTGAGGAGGGGAAAGTGATGCAGTCATCGTGAACATTGATAGTTTTTTCGAGTTACAATTCCATGACATCTTGGCTATTACATGGCAGAAATATTATGTCTCGAATCTGCCAATCCTGGATTTGATTATAATAATAACTCAGGATTTCATCTTACCAATTGTGTTCTCATTCGTTGACCGTATTGCCTTCTTTACAGAAGCCAAATAGAGGGATGAACTGGTGAGTAGCCCAACTAGAATGCTTACTCCAACTGCCGTAAAATATCTAAGGTCCGGAATATTGCTCGCTTCAATGTAACTTTCGGTTATGGTGCACATCGGAAAAGTGAACGTAATTCCTATCAGAAGGGCAATTTTACTACAAGGTTTATTTCCAAGAGATGATGTGACTAAAAATACATCTATTAAGGCGAGTATGATGAAGACCGCGCCGATGATACCGATGTAGACAACCTCAAAGATTAGAAATGTGAAGAATATTATTCCAACGATAACCGGGGCAGCACAAGCAATGATCAATGCTGCAAGAATCCTTTTCCGGTGTTCCTTTCCGAATGAATTTCTACCGCTAAATAATATAGCTGCGGATATAATAGTGAAAATAGCCACGATTACCATACCGAATATATTGAATACGCAGTTCATCCTAAGGGGCTCATTCACTTTTTCCACACTTCTATCGTATCCGAAATCGAAAAAATCAATTGAAAAGCCACTGGATTGAATTTCGTGTTCGATCCTATCACGTCTCGGTTTGGAATTCACGGCTCTATAAAGCGAGATGGAAAATGCCAGAAGACTACAGGCAAGAATGAGAATGAGAAGTATCAACGAAACGGCCAGGAGAATGAACCCGCTCCTGGTCCTGTTCGGCCTCTTTTCCATATTGACCAACTACAATACCTAGATTATAA
>CAYRFL010000121.1:0-12316 GCA_964423515.1 uncultured archaeon | reverse complement strand
GGGAGCCGTCACCTCCGCCGGAGGAAGAGGAAGAGGAAGAGGAAGAGGAGGAGAAAACCCCGAGAAAAAGGCCCGGTGGCAGGAGGCGCAGAAGGCGCGAATCGGACGAAACGGAGGAAGCTCCCGCTACGGAGAAAAAGGAGAGGCCGAGGCGGCGGGACCGGGAACGACGCGGCAGAAAAGGATCCTCGCCCGGTGGGGAAAAGTCCGAGAAGAAGGACAGTATGAAGTGTCCCAAGTGCGGCTCCAAGGTTATTATACCAACCAAGAAGCGGCCGGTAGTGATCAAGTGCGAGAGTTGCGGGGCTTCGGGCAAGCTCACGAAATAGAGAGGTCTCTCCCCGGAACGTGAATTGAGATGGAATGGCAAACCTTATTATTTTTTATATTGTTTCTTTTCGCCCTGCTCTTCGGTTTCCTGGCGTGGTTGGCGAAACACAGATGGAGGGACAGGAGGGCAACGAGGATATTCGTTGTCATCGCCATCGCATGCACATTGGGAGTCATGGGGATCGTATTGGCGATATAGAGCCTCATTGAGATGCAATTTCGTACATTGGAGAGAGTGAAAATATGGGAAGGACCGCCATCGTGGCAATAGGTGGGAACTCGCTGATATCGGATCAGCAGCACAGGTCCGTGGAGGACCAGTTCAGAGCGAGCGGAGTTACGTGTCGGCATATCGCCGAGATGATCGAGGACGGCTGGAACGTCGTCATAACGCACGGCAACGGACCCCAGGTGGGCTTCATACTGATAAGGAGCGAGGTTGCCTTGGACCAGCTGCACAGCGTTCCCCTGGATTCCGTGGGCGCCGATACCCAGGGAGCCATTGGATACATGCTGCAGCAGAACCTGTACAACGAGTTCCTGAAGAGGGGGATAGACCGGAAATGCTGCACGGTGGTGACCCAGTGCGTCGTTGACGGGAGCGATCCCGCTTTCCGGAAACCCACCAAGCCCATCGGCCCCTTCTACTCCGAGGCGGATGCGAAGAGAAAGCGCGAGAGCGAGGCCTGGGACATCACGGAGATCCCCGGCAAGGGCTGGAGGCGGGTAGTTGCGTCACCCATGCCTCACAGGATCGTGGAGATGGAGAGCATCGGAGAACTGATAGACGCTGGTTTCGTGGTGATAGCGGTGGGCGGCGGCGGCATCCCGGTGGTGGAGAGGGAGGACGGCAGCCTCAAGGGTGTCGCGGCCGTTATAGACAAGGACCGGGCGTCCAGCAATCTGGCCCAGGCACTGGGCGTGGACCTGCTGCTCATATCAACCGACATCGACAGGGTGTTCGTCAACTACGGAAAGCCTAATGAAAGGCCCCTTGGGAGGATTACCCTGGCCGAGGCCGATGATTATTATCGGGCCGGGGAGTTCATGCCCGGGAGCATGGGACCCAAGATAGAAGCGGCCATGGACTATCTTCGCAGCGGAGGCAAGAGAGTAATAATCACGTCGCCGGAGAACATATGCAGGGCATTGAAGGGGGAGGCGGGGACAGAGATAGTACCGTGAATTTTCAGCGTTATCAACCTCATCTCACAGGAATGAGTAACGCCGGATCATCCCCTGAAATAGCAGTGCGTTTCCCGTCCGTCCCTCTCTATGGACACCAGGTCCACGTCCCTAAGTATCCTGATGTGATAGTTCACAACCATCCTGCTGCTTCCGACAAGTTTCGACAGCCTCGTCTGGGTGATCCCGGGGTGCTTCCTGACGGCCCCCAATATCCTTCCCTGGATGTTGCTCAGCCGGAACGTCGACGGGCTTATCTCGTCGAACAGAGCGAAGCGGCGGTACATCCCGTCCTGGTACGAGCGAAGGTATTCCTCGCGCTCGAGGACGTTCAAATGATAGGAAAGGGTCCCGGTCTTCAGTTCCAGCCCCTCCATCAGGGCGCGGAAATGTACCCCGGGTTCATTCCTCACCCGCCGGTATATCCTCATCCTGGTAGCATGGTCGAGGAGCTTCTTTCTCTTTATTCTTGTATAGGTGGTAAATGAGAGCAGAACGATGAGTAGTATCGCCGCCACGGTCCCCACTACGGCGAGGTAGTTGTCCGGCTCGTGCAATTCCCTGATCCGAGGCTCTTCCGCCACGTAGAAATCCGTCTGTGCGGTATTTCTGACGCCATTGCTATCGGTACCCTCGAACGTAACGTAATTCTGCCCTGTAAATTGGGTGGATGGGACCGACCACCTGTAATGGGCCATATAATTACTGGAGAATATCCGGCGTTGTTCCGTGGATTGACCCATGGCCGAGATGTCCACGGTCACGTTGCCCAGGAATCCGATGCTGTAGATGTGCATCACGCTCCCCTGCCATGTGCCTCCCGTTCCGCCGGAGCTCTTGAGGAACCACTCGCCAACCCTGTTGGTTGCCCCCACACAGGGCCGCACCAGCGGGATGGACGGTATCTCGAAGCTGATGTTCTTTGATTGTCCGTCGATCCGGCCCGATATGGAAACACCTATGTTCTCCCCGGATACCTCCGACACCAGAAAGCTGCACAGCGTGGTCTTCGCCGGATATCCGTATTCGTTCAGGAGGGTCGGGGAATCACCCTCGAATCTTCTCAGGCTGGTAAGCTCATCTCCCGTCTCCATGACCTCGTAGACCGCATTATCGCTGCTCTCTCCCTTCCCGCCTTCGTACATGCCCTCCACCACGGTCCAATCGCTTTCCGTCCACGTTCCGTTGTGGTATGCGCCATTCTGGAATATGCCGATGTTCAACGCCTCCCGGTCGAAGTCGTAGAGCGCCATCCTGTACCACGTGGCAGGTGCGGCGTCGTGGGCCACCTGTATGCCCTTGACGTCGAGGACATTCTCGACGATGCTCAGTTCCCTGGAAGCCGAGACCGGACCATCGGGTGTTTCAGCGGACACGTTTATCCGGTAATGACCGTCACCGTGGCTGTGAAAGTAGGGCGCGTTGAATACGCTTTCGTAGCTTCCGTTCCCATCGGTCAGGGGGGCTGCGTCGCCCAGAAAGCGAATGCTTTGGATATCCGGCGGCGAGCTCAGAGAGGTCAGCCGTACGTCGAGGGGAATACCGGACGCGGAGTCGTAAATGGGTGACGAGAGACTGACGGACAGAGAGACCTCCTGGTTCTTCGCAGGTGTATCCGGAGACAGCTCGAGGTCTATTGCCCATCCGGCATCCTCATCACCCCTGCCCCCGTTACCGGCAGAAGCATGAAACGGGGATCCAATGAGCGTAGGGATCAGGAGCGACAGGATCAGTATCTGGAGGATTTTCCTCAATGAAGTCCTCTTTTGGCGCAATGAACATCTCCTTCTGGTCTGTCTATGAATATGATTATAGTTACTTAAGCACACTTGTACGCTTGTTTTACAGTTATTTAATTATTACTGTGACTATCCCGGCTGCTATGTGAATGTACTTAACCGTTCTGAGCTCGGAGGGCGATCCGACGCGTCTTTCTCTTGACATACCGGGGCCTTCTATGCGTATCCACGAAATACAGATAGATGAACGCTGCGGCGAGGAGCGGCAGGGATACGAACAGGATGGTATCCAATCCCGGGAACAATAGCAGCAGAGTGGAGAACGACAGGAGGAGCGCCGGTACGGAGTGTGTGAATACGATGCTCTTCCCGACTCCCAATACCTTTCTCTGAATGTAGAACGACAGGGTAATGGCGATCACTGCCGAGGATACGCCGGCAAATTCGATGCCGAAATACCGGGCCGTGATCCCGAACAGGAAGAATGCGAGGGCGTAGGGCACTGCAAGGTAGACCGTTTTGAATCCCGGTCTCCGTCCCAGGCGGAATGAAACATGAGCATGGTAGAGGATCGATATCCCTGCAAGGATAACAAGACCAATACCGACTATTATGACCTGACTCCAGGGGGTCTCCCGCCTCACCGTCTCCACGGTCTCAACAACGGTAGGAGTGGAGATGTCGAGCGAGATGTCCTTCCTCAGTATGGCTCTTTCACGGTTCCACTTGAAGTAGGCGCTGGTGCCGGAAGTATGGAATTCGTCGGGGCTGAGGCAATCCATCGGAATAAATTCCTCGTATCCGACGTTCACTATACTCACGTTCATGTTGAATCTCTCAAGAAATACGTTCTTCGGTACGAAATGGGAGTAGTGCCCCGTGCCGAGAGCCTTGTAGCCAACATGGAGCGATTGCGGTCCTTCGGCGGTATCCAGGGGTATGATGACCTGATTCAATTTGATAGTGATGGGCCTTATTTCCTCTTCGTTCACCTCGATCAGAAGGTCGTCAACCGAACCCGATGGAAGGGGAATGAAGACCGTGATGTTCTCCGGATTTTCGAACACGAAGTCACCGGAGTATATGAGCACGTAATGGTATTCTCCCTCTGCCTCGGAGTATGATACCATTATCACCGTTTCTATATCAGACGAGTTTGGATAGATACCATATGAAAGTTCGATGGCCGATCCGGGATCGAAAAATTGAACGGTTGAATCCCAATACTGAGATTGTTGACCTTGTTGACCCTGTTGGCCTTGACCCTGGCCTTGGCCTTGACCTTGACCATACCTCGGCACTCCCGAAGGCAGATTCGAACTCTGCTGCCCGTATCCTCCCGATCCGGCAACGGCTGGTCGGGGAACAAGTAGAAATAAAACCAGGATGGAGGCGAAGAGGCACCATCGGGATACTTTCAATACTGACCGTGTGTCGTGTTTTTTCCCTTTCCTGTTTACAACTGACATGACATCACCCGTAGAGGCGGGCTGTTGGCCCGCTGAATACTACGAAAATGATGTCTGGAATGGGTGATAAACTCATTTGTACGGTTTTCTTACAATTATTTAGGTCTATTGTATCGCATCGACCGGTCGTCCTCGGAAAGGAATATCGGTCACAGAATAGTAACATACTACTTTTACGACAGTTTTGTTGTACAACAGTATTGTCGTACATCGTCCATAATATCAAAACAACCATATCGATATCGAGGCGGCGAACAGCAGGAAGACAGCCATGGAAACCAAGATCAGGAGCATGTCGTAGTCGCCGCGAAGCTTCGATTCCGACTTGTCCGTCACGTGCAGGAGATCATCATTTTCCCGCTTCCTGATGATGTGAACATCCCCGGAATCGTGTTCTTCCTTCTCATCCGCGACGTTCCCGATGACGAGAATAGGCTGGCCCGGATGGACCACATATTCAGTAAATATCAGATGCTTGTTCACCCCGAGTGAGTTCTGCGGATCTACCCCGTTCTCCCCCAGGAACTTTAAAAGATGCGGTGGGATGCTCTCCAGAACGTGGGTGCTCTGCTCGTATGTGGGCCTGAGTATCACCTCGCTGCCATCAAGGAAGACCTTCACCTTTCCCGAGGGATCTTCCAGGAGCATATAATTCTCCGAGTCCCGGGTGAGAATGACCCGTGGAAGGGTACTCGAGGCATAATGCTTCTGCTGTACGGTGCAGCGATTGAAGGCGCTCTTCACGCCCGTGACAGGAGATAGATGAACCTTCTCCAGAGCCACTTTCCCCACGATCTTGACCAATCCCGGCTTCAGTTCCCCTATGGGCGAAACAGGGGTTCTCGCGATCCTGTGAGACCGCCTGGCTCGAATTTTCAGAAAATATAACACGAATAAGCACAGCAGTAGTAATATTATGCTCGTCGCCAACTTGCCGTAGTGCATTGGATTTTATATGGTTGAAAGTGTATAAATGGTTTTTCATTCACAGGTCCATTTCTGTAATGTCCTATTTCCAACACACCATTTCCAATAAGGGCAGTCGAAACCATTGCCAGTATGCAGGGCATCGACTACTTCCCATCGACATACTCCGCCAGCCTCTCGTGCAGCTTAACCATGGCAAGCGTGTCCAGCTTGCAGTATTCCAGCAAGTCCCCCCTCACCGTTGCCATCTTCTCCGGTCCGTACCTCCCCCATGCCATGAACGCGAAATGCGCCATGGCCGAATCCCCCTCCCCTATGGCCATCCCCTCGTAGGTCAACTCCGGGACCAGGGCCGGAAGCGTCTTCTTGATGGACGTGCTGCCGTGGAAGTCCGGGTGATAGAAGTTCTTCCTGATGATGGCCTCCAGGTCCACCATGCGGTACAGCAACAAGTTCAGCCTGTCCGCCAGATCGGGAAATAACTCCGCCAGCTCCCGTACTATTCTCCTCTCGAAGGGCGTGTAGATGAGTATGGAGCCCTCCCCCTCGAGGTCCCGGATGAGGCCCTCGGCGAGCTCCCGCCTCCCGTCCTCCCCGGCCTCGGCCAGGTATTCGAGGTGTTCATCGATAACCCCCACGTCCGAACATCGGTGTATGGAGTACTGGAACGGGATCTGGGTGTACGGGGCCGTATCCGGGTACACAGGTATCGCCGTCATGAAGGTCTCGAAATCGAGGTACAGCGCCGGCCATATTATCCTGTCCAGTTCCGCTCCGAGGTTATCCCCGATATATATCTCGCCGGAGGATACCGAGCTTCTGACCCTCTCCTGGTTGGCGGTGAGCGGGAAGTCGGCGGGAATGTCCTCGATTATCTCAATACCCCGCTCCCGGAGCTCGTCGAACTTACGGCGGGAAAGCCTCGGTATGTCGAAGACGTGGTTCTCGACGCCGCCGGAAAGATGCTCCCGGAAGCGGGGGCATTTTCTGCACTCGATCCTTACCTGTGCCTCGGGCCTCTCGCCTCGGCCGGTGACCTCGTCGATATGCTCCCTTATGCCTTGGAGCTCTTGTGCCTTCTCCATGACCCGATCCGTGTGATCGATCACGGTGAACAGAGCCTCATTGGGCATGCCCAGGCGGTACTCCTTGGAGACGATTACAAGGGATGTCTTCACGACGTCCAGCCCGGCACCCCGGAGAACGAAGGTGGTGTAGGCCATATCGTCGATGAACTCCTTCTTGTCGTTTGCGGCGGACTTGACCTCCAGCATATGCCATTTTTCATCGGTACGCACGAGAACGTCGGCCCTGGCGGCGAAGCTCCCATACTGAAAAAATGCCTCGAATATGGTCCCGATCCCGGGGTCCGATAACAATATGCCCGTGTGCCTTTCGGCCATGAGCGGGCTTTTTTCCAGCACGAGAACGCCCTCCGGGAATAACAGCCTGGCCCTCCGTCCTATCTCCATGCCCTGCTCCATTCTGAACTCGTCGCCTAGCGAACTTACGTCTTGGAGCTCTCCGTGCCTTAAAAGCCACCCAATGACGGGACAGTCGAGAGCGGCCAGGAATATCTCCTTGGTCACGTTGCGGTCGGAAATAGATATCATGGGTAGCCCACGGAACACATGTATATCACGCTTTCCTCAGTCCCGTCCAGTTCCAGAAGCTCGTTGCATTCCCCGTCGTAGAGAGCCCCCACCAGGCACGAGCCCAGGCCCAACGCGGAGGCGGCGGTCACCAGGTTCTGGGCGGCGTGGGCAGCATCCATGTATACGTACCGGTAGCCCCTCTCGCCGTACTTCCAGAGCGATCGGGCGAATACTGCGCTCATAACGAACAATACAGGAGCGTTTCCGGCGAATCCCTGGTCCAGTGCCGCCTTTCCCGCTTCCTTCCCGAAGTCCCCCTCCCGCAGCAGCTCGAGCCTGTGGTCCTTCACGGAATAATGGTATATCCCCTTTGCCAGCTCCTCCACGTCGTTGACGATCATGTACGTCTCGTTGGGGTACAGGGCCCCTGCGGACGGGGAGGCCCGCAGCTCGTTCTTCCTCTCCGTTATGCCCTGGGAGGCCCAGAGAAGCTGGGAGAGATTGAGGAGGGTGAGGGGCTTTGGCTTGTATTTCCGTATGCTCCGCCTCCGCTTCAACACGTCCCATAGCGGGGCCCCTCCCCTTCTCTGGGGAGACGGAAGGGCGATGCTCTTCGCTTTCCCGTATTGCTTGTACCTGTCGGGTTTATGCACCCAGTCCAATTTTACCAGGGGAAGCTCGCCCCGGTGATATTCGGTCCCCTTCTGAAATTCCCTGCCGATCTCGCTCATTTGATCTCCTCGTCCTCTCTCTTTATCCTCTCGATTATCACATCGATGAAATTGAAGGAATTGGTATCGAAAAGGCCCCTGTCGGACAGCTTGAGGGATGGGACCACCAGCAGTGACAGGAAGCTCAGGGTGAGGACCGGTGATCTCAGTTTGCATCCCGAAAGCCTGATTATGTCCCGCACCCAGGTCAGGTCCTCGACCACCTCGTCAACCGGCAGGTCCGACATGAGCCCGGCCATGGGAAGGGGCAGGAAGGCCAGCATGATTCCCGATACGGTTCCCACACCCCCTATGCCCATCACTCTCTCTATGACCCTCTCCATCTGTTCGTAGTCGGAACCCACGCAAATGATGTTGTGACTGTCATGGGCGATGGAAGTGCACAGGGCCCCTTTCTTTATCCCGAAGCCCTTGACGAATCCCTTCCCGACGTGCTTCCCCTCGTAACGATCGATCACCACGAGCGGAAGTATGTCCCGATCCCTGTCGGGCAGAAGATATCCGTCCTCGGCCCTCAGTTCCTCCTCCAGCTCCTCCGTTGTTATCTGGCCGTCCTTCACCCCTATCACGCGCACCCTGTACGTGGAATCCTCATCGTCGGCCTTAACCATGAGCTCCCTTGCGGTAATGGGTCTGATGAGGGGAATGTAGTCTAACCTCGCCACCTCCACCGTGGGCAGCCCCCCGCCCTCGTATATCTTCTCACCCTTCACGTAGGTTGCCATCACATTGAATTTCCCCATATTCTCCACCACGGCGATATCCGCAAGCCTGCCGGGCACCAGGGCCCCCGCGTTTATCCCGTAATGCTCGCAGGGGTTCAGGGTCATGCTCCGCAGGGCCTCGAGCAGTGGCACCCCGCTTTTCAGAAGGAGCTTTAAAAGCGTGTCCATATGCCCCTTCATCAACTCGCCCGGGTGCCGGTCGTCGGAGACCGTCATCGTACCCGGCAGACCGTATATGCCGGTAAGGTCCCCGAGGTTCTTCGCTGCCGACCCCTCCCTCACCTGAATCTTCATTCCCAGCCTTGCCTTCTCCAGGGCCTCCTCGAGGGTCGTGCACTCATGGTCGGTGGATATTCCGGCCCCGACGTACCTTGCTAATTTCTTCCCCGTCAGGCGCGGTGCATGCCCGTCCACCGGCTTGCCCGCGTGCCTTGCCGCCTCCAGCTTTTCCATCACCTCGTTGTCTCCCCCGAGGACCCCCGGATAGTTCATCATCTCTCCGAGCGCCACGAATTCCTTCAGCGTCAACAGCTTCTCCACCGTCCTTGCATCGATCCTTCCACCGGATGTCTCGAAATCCGTGGCCGGGACGCACGAGGGGACCGTGTAATATATGTTAATGGGGGAGTTCTTGCCGTCGACGAGCATGAATTTCAATCCCTTTATTCCCGTCACGTTGGCGATCTCGTGCGGGTCGCTTATCACGGAGGTAGTACCGTGCGATACCGCGATCTGTCCGAATCTCGAGGGCGTCAGCATGGTGGATTCGATGTGTATGTGGCCGTCCACGAGGCCGGGCAGGATGAACGGTCCCGGTGATTTCTCCACGTTCTTCACGGTCAAGGGGAGAGTGTCCCCCGTCCTCTCGACATTCTTGATGGTCTCTCCCTCGAAAGAGACCCTGCCGGGATATACCTCGCCGGAAACGACGTTCACTATGCTGCCTTCCAGTGTGATCATTCGGGTTCCTCCGTCCATTCGCACGTTCACATCATTGAAATATCATGTTCGTCGAACCACCGGTTCACCGCCATCTCGAATCCTTCCACCGTTTCTCCGGCCCCCGTAACATTCCTGTTCTTCATAATCAATTTACCGTTACATATGACGTGCTGGACTGCCTCGGGCGATGCCCCGTAAGCGAGCTTCGAGGCCAGTGAATGGCGGGTCGGCACCATGGTCTCATGTCGAAGGTCCAGCAGGATGATGTCCGCCAGCTTGTCTGCCTCCAGAGTGCCCGAATCCAGCGAGAGCGCCCTGGCCCCGTTCCCGGTGGCGTATCGGAAGAGCGTGTCGGCATCGCACAGGGTAGGGTCTCCGTAATGGTTCTTCACGGCAAGACCCCCGAATTTCATGGCCTCGAACATGGAAAGCGAGTTGTTCGATGCGGGCCCGTCCGTGCCCAGGCAAACGTTTACACCAGCCTTCTCCATTGCAGGTGCGTTCATGGTGTTCCCCACCGACAGCTTCATGTTGGACGTTGGATTGAAGGACACGTTCACGCGGTTCTTTCCCAGTAGAGCTATATCTCTCTTGTTTGCCCAGGCGCAGTGGGCGGCGACGAGGCCCTCATGCAGAAAACCGATGTGTTCGAGGAAATCCGTCACGTTTCTGCCGGCAGACCCTTTGAAATCGATGTTCTCCGTTTCGGTCTCGAGGAGGTGAAAGTGAACTGGGATACCCTGCTCCCTCGAATGATCCGCGCACCACCCGAGCAGCTCCTCCGTGCATGTGTAAACGGTATGAGGACACAACACGGGATAAACGTGTCCCTTCGTCTTTCTCAGTTTCCTGAGCGTGGCCTCACCCTCCCGGATACAATCCTGGGTATCGCCACTGATCTTGTCGAGGAATACCGGCCCTAAGAATCCTCTGATCCCCGACTCTCCAACCGCCCTTGCTACTGTCTCGGGATGGTAATACATATCCATGAAGGCTGTGGTCCCTCCCCTAATCATCTCCAGGCAGGCCAGTTTCGTCCCCCAGTAGACCAGATCCGACGTGAGCTTTTCTTCCATGGGCCATATTCTATCATTCAGCCACCTGTCCAGCTCGAGGTCGTCTCCCCATCCGCGAAAAAGGGTCATGGCCGCATGGGTGTGGGTATTGATGAACCCCGGAAGGGCTGCCATCCGCGTTGCATCGATCTCGAAATCGGCCTCAAGCCTTACCTTTCCGATCTCGACAATCCTTTCATCCTCGATGTAAATGTCCTCGATCCTATTGCCTACAGTACATCCCTTGATGAGCAGCGACATATCGTTCGTCTTCCCATTATTCTATGTCCATCGAACCGACACACCTTAAATTGACCTCTCCCGGGTCCGTTGAACCCAGGCCTACAAATCCCGGAACGGTATACTACAGTTTTGATCCGATGGTTATAACCCGAGGCTTTTCCCCCTCGTTCCCGGATCATCCAGTATGGTATCAATTATTAGGGCAGCTGTCTTGCGGTTCCCCCTGGAACTCTCCTCAATATCTTCAAACGACAGTTCCCCCGGGGAGATGCCGTGGCAGAAATTATCCACGAAACAGACGGGGCAATACATCAATTCCGCTTCCTGGGCCAGGGTGGCCTCCCGGGCCATGGTCATTCCCACGATATCGCCGAACTGGCTGAGCATCGCAATTTCCGCCCGGGTCTCGAGGCGCGGTCCGCGAGTCTCGATGTATATCCCCCGTTTTCGGTAATGAATACCCATTCGATCGAATATCCTGACCACCCTCTCCCTCAATGCATTCAGGAGCGTTGGCGTGATATGGCGGATATCATCATCGTGGAACGTTGCCATCGTTCCGAAGTTTATGTAATCGTCGGGCAGGATCACGTCACCGGGTTTGATGGATGTCCTGAGGGACCCGACCGAACAGAGTGAGAGTATCTGATTTACCCCAAGTTCACGAATGGCAGAGATGTTTGCTCTAAGGTCAATCATGTGAGGCGGTACCTTTTTCGGGTACCCGTGGCGGGGTAGAACGACGTATCGACCCTCATCCATCACCTTTACCGGACCAAAGGCCGTCCCGACCTCCGTCAACGTCCTTTCCGGTGTCCATCTCAATCCTATAGTTCCTGTTATCACTGCAAATTCAGGCATAAGTCGTCCCCTCGAGCTAGTGTTTAATAAAAGTATTGAAATGATAAATGTTTCGCTTCGATAGTATCGTTCGTGAACGTGAGGGGTGTGTAAAAGGACTGTGTTATCCCAGAATACTTTCACCCCCCATCCTCTGATACGAGGTAATTAATGGGAGAATGGATATGGTCAAGAATCCAACATCGCCATTCGACACCACGTAGCGCGGGCTCGATAGCGGGGGGAGGTAATGGGGTGGTAAAAGCGCACACGAGCCCGCAACCATAAAAATGAGACGCACAATAACAAGCGGCCGCTGGCCGCATGGGTCGGCTCAGGCCGACCCTATGTTTTAATCTTCATTTTGTAGGACCCTAACGAGGGCGGCCAATGCCTGTCGGCCGCCGCCCTCGTTATTGCCGTTAGAAGGGGTGAAATTAACTCAGGATAACACAGGGTGTGTAAAAGGACCGAAAGAACGGCATGATTCGTGCACCGCCCGATCATTTGATAGAGTATACTCTCTCTGATAGGA
>CAYRFL010000120.1:0-12471 GCA_964423515.1 uncultured archaeon | reverse complement strand
AGTATTTTTTCCATTTCAAGGACGGAGCGGATAATTTCAACGTGAGCTCCCCCGGATGGGTGGTTGTGAACGATACCATAAGGCCGGTGGCCGACGCAGGCAACGATATGGAAGTGCTCCAGGATGAACAACTAAACCTGGATGGAACGGGAAGCTACGACAACGTGGAAATAGTGAACTATACGTGGGTCTGGTTCTGCCCGCCCTGCGCCGTTTACAAGTACCGCTACGGCCCGCTCGTGAACCTATATCCGAATCCCACCGATTTCAACATAACCCTTAACGTAACGGATGCTGCGGGTAACTGGGATACCGACGTGATCAACATAACGGTACTGGACTCGGAGGAACCCTGGGCACAGGCGAACGACGATATAATCATCGACCAGCACGAGACAGCCTACTTCGACGGCAGCCTGAGCACTGACAATACTATGGTCATCAACTGGACCTGGACCTTCGATTATAATGGCTCCAGAATATTCATATACGGGGAATACGCCAATTTCACCTTTCATATACCGGGCAAGTACACCGTGATCCTCGAGGTGAAGGATACCCGTGGGAATTCCGGGCCTGCGAGCTTCGATTCGCTAATGGTGACGGTGAGAGATATCACCGGACCCCGGGCGGCAGCGGGACCGGACGTTATCGTGGACCAGCACACGAAGGTTCGTTTCAATGGGACCGGCAGCAGCGACAACGTCGGGATATCCATGTACCGCTGGATGTTCAACTATCTCGGGAAATCCAAGACCCTGACGGGACCGGAGCCGGAATTCACCTTCGACCCGGAGGGGGTCTACGAGGTCACGCTGAACGTCTCCGATTCGGGTGGCGGCTGGGATGTGGATACCATGACCGTCACCGTACTGGACATCACGTCCCCGCGGGCTGATGCGGGGGAGGATATGGATGTTGGCTTCGGGAAGCGGGCGGTGTTCAACGGCAGCGGCAGCACGGACAACGTGGGTATCGTGAACTACACCTGGGAGTTCGTCTACAACGACACCATAATAAGCCTGTACGGCCTGGAGGTAAACTTCTCGTTCAAAATCTTGCGATCGTTCAACGTGATGTTGAAGGTGCGGGACGCGGCGGGGAAGGAGGGTGCGGACACGGTCACGGTGAACGTGCTGGACGATATGCCGCCCGTGGTCAATGCCGGTCAGGATCGGACTGTGGACGAGGGCACGGAGATCTATCTGGACGGGGGGACCACGGTGGACCATTCATACCTGGAGCATTTCAACTGGAGCTTCGTTTACGGCGGCGAGGAGAAAAAGCTCTACGGCGAGCGCGTGTCGTTCAGGTTCGAACGTGTGGGAGTGTACACGGTGTATCTGTTCGTAAAGGATATGTGGGGCAACGAGGGATGGGGGACGGTTATAATCCGGGTCCGGGACGCCACCCCGCCTGTGGCAATAGCGGAGAAGGATGCTGCCATACTGGCGGGAAAGACCATGGTTTTCATCGGGAACGGCACGGACGACCTCACCTTGACCGGGCAGCTCAATTACACCTGGACCTTCACCTACAATGGAACGGAGGAGAGGCTGTACGGCAGGACCACAACGTTCGTCTTCGATGATGCTGGGGAATACGCGGTCGATCTGACCGTGAGGGACGAGGGGGGGAACGAGGATACGGATCGAATGTGGGTGAACGTGACAGCTCTGGACAATGGGGACGACGACACGGATCCCGATGATGATGACGATGACGGCAATGGAACAAATAGTAATTCGTCGATGGATGTGGTGAACATTGCGATCATCGCGGGCATAGTGTTGGTGATAATACTCATCGTTGCCATGCTCTTCCATAAACCGGCGTCCGGAGGGGATGAGGGAGGTGCGCGGGATGATGATGTCGGGCGGGTAAAGGCAAGACCGGAAAGGGCGGCGGAGCCGGCGGTCGAGAAAAAGGTGAAAGAGGCTCCGGCCGCGCCCGTGGTCGAGGAAGTACGGGCGAAGCCGGAAGAGGCAGAGGGTGAAGAAACTGCCGGGGTCGATGAGGCCGTTGCCGGGGGGAAGGACGCTGGCGGTGAAGAAGAGGTCGAGGAGGTAACGGATGTGGGAAATGCTGCAGAGGTCGAAGAAGTGATCGATGTGGAAGGGGATGATGAGGGTGATGGTGGAGAGGATACCGGGGGTGCCTTGGAGGGCGATGTTGAAGTGGATGCCGAAAGTGCCGATGGGGAGAAGAACGCAGATCCGATCGATCAGAATTAGTGTCGGATCCGATGAGATCTGCTTACAGCGGATCGTCCGGGAGGATCGGTTCGTTTCCCGTCATAGTGCAATTATCGTACCAAATTACATAAGTAGAATGATGGTCGATATTTCGTGTATAGTATGGAGTTGGACAGATGCATGGTGCAGGGATCGCATTGCACATCGATGACGGATGCTTGGGTGGGGGTGAGAGTGGTTTTGACTCAGAATCCAGAGGAGACACATTCTCCCATTGCATTTTGACAAAGGATGATTACGACACAAAAATTTCCGATGACAATCCCTATGGATTCCCATTAACCAAGAAAAAGGATACCGGAGGTGAGTATCAGGCGTTTTACATGTCCACAAATACAGAAGACATGAATCTGTTTTCGAAATATCTCGTTAAAAATGCCCTATTCTACAGCGTATGTGACACTGATAACGATGATGATGATTTGAACACCTTAGGTGAAGCTTTCTATGGAACAAGTGACGACAATTCCCCTGATAATGATGGGGATGGATTGTTGGATGGTGAAGAAGCGATACTTGATAAGGACCCGAAGGACGAATATGATCCTGGACTTTATGTCCGATATGAGCCCGATTATAAAACAAGTAGATATTGGTGCTGGGGATATAATGGTATTGCAGTGGACGAGTGTGTTATTAGGAGAAACACTTTTTTCACTACATACTCCGTTTACAACAAGGATCTTATTCTTGATTGCATGGGTGAATTTAGTTATAGCTATTATATAAATCAATTAGATGATAATAGGTGGCGGACATGTATTTGGGGTTCTAGTCCCATTGGAGAGTGGGAAATTACTATGGTTGAGAATTACCACGGACCCACGATGAATTTATATGTAATATTCGAATTACCTGAAACCGAAGAAGGGGATGACCGAGATAAATTGACAAGTGCTGGAAGGGATGCATTTCTCTATAATGAGGATGAAAACAATAATAAAGATACTATTGCAGTATGGTTTTGGCAACAAAATGAGGAAGACCAACAGAATGAATATAAGTATTTAGAAGCACGCACATTTGATACATTACATTATTCCAGATCGATATTCGTTAATTATGTGGTCGAACGGTTGAAAGATTCGATAACTGTTGAGTATGCATCTTTTCAAATACGCAATTATATAGATGAATATAAATCATTTGCATCTGTTAGTTCTGTAGATTCAATGGAGGAATGGCTTGACAAGGATAACAATCCAACATCGGCATGCGGAATGTTCGCATCGGCATTGACTTCCATGATGAGGTCGGCGGGGATTCCAGCAAGACCTATTGTTCGAGCCAAATATTCGGATAACAATGTTTATGAACAGGAAATCGACCATTCTACAGAAGTATGGATTGATGGAGAATGGCGGGTTTGCAGAGGATATGCGTCACCAATACCTTCTTTTCAAAAAAGATCTATAGAAGACAATGGTTGGGGAAAATACGTATACTCCTACGTTCAGGGAAAATCCTATTATATCGCAACGTTCGATCCTCTTAGTGGATTAGTAGATAAACACCCTTGTACAATATCAAATTGCATTAAATACTTCCCATCTGACCATACAATATTCTATGACAATAATAATGTAATTATAGAGAATACACCCTACTGGGGAGCTCATACAGAACCGGGGGAACATGAATGGTGAAGAGGATTACTACTGTGATTATTATATCCGTTTTTACTCTTCCGTTGCTATTCTCTGGGTGTCTTGACTTTTTTCAGGAGAAAGTCCATTATATTTATTTCGATGGTTATTGTAATGTAGACAATAAAGATGATGTGGTAGTATTTGATGCAAATAAATTCATTGATGACATTTCAGAATATTCGAATTATACCTGGTATTTTGGAGATGGTACGAATGCGTCAGGGATAAACATTACCCATAAATACAACCCAGAAATATCATTCCCAATTCTATACATTTCTTTAAAGTTACTTGATAATAATGGAATGGGCTATTTAGTAGATTGTGGGATAGTGTTTTTATATTACATTGGGAAAAATATGGCAATAGCGGACATTGCCCTACCCCTGAAGCAGATTGATAAAATAGATGGCATTAGATTGAACAATTCTAATGATTTGAGTGACACTATTGACTGGTTAAGAGTGCAGTTTTCTAAATATGGCACAAAAAACCCTGTGGATATGAATCTTATTAGTGTTCATATACAATATCCAGGAAAAAAGGATTTTACAGTTAATAATTTAAAATATATCCAAGAAAATGATTACTATCTTCATTCTAATAGTTCCTATTTCCTTTTTAATAATAATTATTGTAATAACCCCGACTTTCTTCAATTTGACCATTTATTGTTCCCAAAAGGGTGGGCAACAATATATATCAACCTGACAGGTTTTAATACAACATTATTTCCAAACACCAATATCAATGTGAAAATAGAAGAGAAACATTTTTCATTTGGTGAAGGTTATACCTCTGTTAAAACGCCTGATACTTATAATACAGAAACGATAACCTTAAGGGATGCAACTCCATCAATTAGAAAGTGAAATTCAATATCGATATACTAATAATCCTCTCACCCATTCCCCCCTGCGTCATTCGACATACGTCTCCGATCGAGCGGCCTTGCCCGCTGGCGCTCCGTTGCATCAGATAGATGCAACTGCACCCTTGGGAGCAAGCTCCCTGCGGGCGGACCCGAAGACAGGGGGGAATTCCCAACGAGCGTACAGATTCCAGCGAATGGGTATGGCATGAGCGAAACGGTGAATGCTAGCGAGGGGAACCCGCGGGGGGCACTAATCAGGAATGACGTACTCCTCAAAATATTCCCTCATCCCCTCCATGTCGGGTGGCATCCGGGAACAATAGAAAACTCCGTTCGAATGTCCCGAAACAACGCAAATTCAATTTTTTCAAAATCCCAAATCCCCATCATCGGTACCTCTTTGACATTTCTGAACTCGGGATCGATCGAGATGATATGGTCCGTATCATCTCCCGAATAACGGAGCCAAAAGTTTGAACTAACCACCGATCCATATCCCTTGCAATGGGTATCTTCCATTACCTCTGCCACCAGAAGGAGGACCGTTGTTTCCGGTATCGGGGAAAGCCGATGTCCCTGTGCGCCAGGTGCCTCGGTTTCTACATTTCCTTCATCATCGGTATCCTGGCCATGACCGTCCTTCTGCTGAGCCTAGGGGAGGCCAGGACCCTGGACCCCTGGTACGTTATAGGCATTTTTCTCCTGGCCCAGATCCCCATGTTCGTGGACGGTGGGCTCCAGCTCAAGACCGGTTACGAGAGCACCAATGCGCGGAGGTTCGCCACGGGAATCCCCTCCGGGCTTGCCCTGGGCGGGGCCCTGGTGTGGTGCCTGGTCTATCTGGGTTTGTAGATGGATTTTTTCTCCTTCAGAAAATACTTTTGAACCGAGGTAGTGGCCCCCTGGTCGGAAATGTCCCGACCCATCGAAAACGGATGGCTCTCATTGTCCCGGCGGACCCCGGGGTGGCGGCACAGCTCCGCCCGCGGGGGGCTGAGGGGGCGGTGACGGGGGACGGGGGGGTGGGTAAGGTTGACCGGGGGGTGGTGGCCGGGCGGGAGGGGCCTGCGGAGGCAGGTTCGCTGGAGAAGTGTCGGGTGTCGATGTGCTTCCGTATAGCTGCTTGTAGTAATCCTCCTCGGAAAGCGGTTTTTCCTCCTGGTCGCCTTCCTTCTCCACTTCCCCCTTCCCCTTTTCCTTCTTCCTCGTGACCACGGCATACACTATGATGAACACGCCCATGGCCACCGTAAGGAACATGACCACCACCAGCACCAGGCAGTAATCCGATAGCTTGTCCATAAAATCCCTGTTGGCCTGCACCGGCGTGATATCCGGTCCGTCATCATCCGCAGGCCCGGTATCGTCATCATCCGTCGTTTTTCTCTTGGATATCTCGACCATGAACGAATACGCGTCCCAGTTACCCTCGGAATCCGTCACGTTGAGGGTGACGTTGAAATCCCCGATGGAATCGAACTGGTAGGTGGCCACTTCCCCGTAAAGCTTCTTGGTCTTGCCCTTGTACATGAACGACCACAGGTACTGGTCGATGCCCACGTTGTCCGTGCTCAGATTTCCATAGAAGGTGACGGTATCTCCGGCATATCCGGTGCTGTTGGACGATGCAATGGCGATGGGCGATAGGCCGTCGGTGACGTTCACCGTCATCTTCTTCTGGTCGGCATTGCCCTCCTCATCTTCCACGCGCAGGGTCACCTCGTAGATCCCGATATCCTGAAACGTGTACTTAGCCGTTTCACCGGAGAGGGTGACCTTGCCGCCCTTGTCCGTGAAGGACCACAGGAATTCGGTCACCCCCACGTTGTCAGAGCTCTTGCTCCCGTTGAATACGATCTCCGCTTCCTGCGGCACCCGGATATCCTCACCGGTATCCGCCACGGGAGGAGTGATGTCCAGCACCGTGACCACCACGGTATCGGTGTCCCAGTTGTGGGCCTTGTCCGATACGTTCAGGGTGATCTCGAAGACCCCCGCATGGTCGAAGGTATACCTCAGTTCCCATCCGGTGAATGTCCGCATGCTGCCCTGCTCCACGAAGGTCCAAACGTACGAGACCACTTCCACGTTATCCGTGCTTCCGAGTCCGTCGATCGTCACGGAATCGCCCTGTTCCACCGTTTTGTCTTCCCCGGCCTCCGCCACGGGAGGCGTACCGTCCCCGATGGTGACGGTGGCATTGTCTATCCCCCAGTTGCCCCTGGCGTCGGTGACGTTGAGAACGACCTCGAACATACCCACATCCTCGAACGTGTGGGTGATGACCGGGCCGGTGAGGGTTTGCTTTCCAACCGTATCGTATACGGTCCACTTGTATTTCGTGATGCCCACGTTGTCCGTGCTCTGCGTTCCGTTGAAGGTCACGGGCTCGTGCTGTTTGGCATACTTGTCAGCACCCGCCTTGGCCACGGGGCTCGCAGTATCGTTCACAGTGACGGCGAGGAAATCGGTATCCCAGTTCCCCGCGGCATCCGTGACGTTCAGGTAAACGTTGTATGTTCCGGCCACGGCGAACTTGTGCACGGGCTCTTCCCCGGTCAGCGTCCTCGTAACGCCGCTCTCCTGGAATGTCCACTTGTAGTTCTTCACGCAGAAGTTGTCCGTCGAACCCGTTCCGTCGAAATAGACCCGGCCGTTCTGGTTTATGTACTCATCCGGACCTGCCTCAGCCACCGGGGCCTCATCGTCCCATCGAAGTACCTTTACCGATGTCTGCGACGCGTCAGTGTACGCCACCACGGGTCTTCCGTCGCCGTCCAGCGCCAGAGTGGAGTACTTGCCGGCCCCGGCGGTGGCATCCAATGTGGACAGCTCCCAGTCGTTTCCGTTATAATGGACGTATTTCAGCTGACCGTTGTTGGCGTTCCAGGGAGCACCGTAGTAGGTAATATGCGGTCGATTATCGCCGTCGAGCACGAGGGAGGGGTATGCTCCCGTGTCGTCATCGGGGTCGGGATTCTCCGTGTTCCACCCCCCCCCGGTATTCCGCGTGTACATCAGCTTCCCGTTGGTAACCTCGTAATAGGCAATGTGGGGTCTGTTGCCGGAGTCCACCTCGATGGATGTATGCCAGCCCGTGACATATTCGGCATCATCGTCGACCACCTCGTCGTTCCAATTACCGGAGTTCTTCGCGTATTTCAGGTCCCCCCCCTCCGTCTTCATGTAGCTGATGTGGGGATCGTTGTTCCCATCCACGGCCAGGGAGGTGTACTTCCCCGTCATTCCATCCGAATCCACCTCCTGGATGCTCCAGGGACCACCGGCCTTCTTCGCGTACTTGAGATTGAAGGCCCCCTGTGAGGCGTCCTGGTAGCTGATGTGTATGTTGTCCTGGGAATCGAACTCGATGGAGGAGAAACAGCCCACGTAGCTGCCGTCGGTCCCGTCGATATGATCCAGTACCCACTGTCCGGGCTCGTTCCTGATAAGGAGCAGATCCCCGTCATCGCAGAATGTGAAGGCCGGTCTTCCGCTGGAGTCCAGAGCAATTGAAGAGCCGTAATTCTTCACGAGGATCTTGAATTCTTCGATGTCGAACCCGGTATTGCTCCACTCCGTCCCGTCCCATTTCGCATAGCGTATCATGTCATTCGTATCGTCCTGATAAGCGATATGGATGGTCTCATCGTCGTCCATTACCATGGAGATATCGTATCCCACTCCCGGGCCCGGGTCCACCGTCTCGATGCTCCACCCGCCGGGCGCGCCGCTGTCCCTGGTGGACTCCGGAATGACCGTGCTATCATCCCTTGTCTCCACGCTTCCCGTCCCGAGGGGTCGAACGGCGATTCCGAATACGGATGCTAACAATAACAGTACGATGAATGCGGATAGATGATGGGTCCTTGGATTCATGGTCTTACTCCCCGTTGGAAACATAGCCGGATAGGATTCTGACGGTCCAATAACGTGGTGTAACTATTTTTCTTTTTTTATCGTTTATAGGGCAGATAGTACATTTTTTCATAACACGGAAGGGGCGGACCCCTATTCGATGCACCGGACCTCAGGCCCGGATCATCCTTATGAGGTCCACGGATTTCACCCGGAATTCCTCCAGCGTGCCGTCGTTGACCAGCATTATATCCGCCGTTGCTATCACGTTCCCGACCCCCCACGAGAGCTCCCTTCGATCACGCTTCTCGAGGCCCTCCATGGAGGCGATGTCGTCCTCCCTGTGCCGGGATTTCACCCTCTGGAAACGCTCCCTCCTCGAGGCGTGCACGGCGATCACCTTGAAGTCGTTGAACCTCCTTCGAAACACCCGTATCTCCATGTCTCCCCTGGTACCGTCGATGAAGGCCACCGGGCTTGCGCACGTTTCCCTGATGCGCTCCACCGTCCTCTTGGCCCAGTATCCCAGGCCCTCACGCAGCATCTCCCGCTCCATCTCCGGGTAGAACATTCGAAGTGGGACGCGCTTCCCGACCACCCTGGCCCGGTCCTCCCTGCGCATCCTGGTCGCCATCTCCCCGACGTTCTCGTCGGTCACGGCAAGGCCGCGGGATCGAACCTCCTCCAGTACGAGATCACCCATCCTGATAACATAGAAACCCGCATCGACGGCCAGCTCCATGACGGTGCTCTTACCTGCTCCCGGCATCCCGGCCACTGCGAATACCTTCATCCTTCCGTCCCCTTGGTGAATCACTACTTCCGGAGCTTCACCGCATCCATGCCTGGGACCACGGGTGCGATCGTAGGCACCGTGGGACCGCAGGCGCCGCAAGCCCATTTATTTCGAGAAAAAAGATCACAACATGCTCTTGCATTTCGGACATATGAACCAGCCCGCGTTCACCGGGCTTCCGCACTGGGGGCATGTCTTCCCCCCTCCCTGGGCGGCTGGGACCGTTGCAACCGGCTGGGTAGCGGGTGCAGTGGCAACCGGCTGGGTAGTGGGTGCAGTGGCAACCGGCAGGGTAGTGGGTGCAGTGGTAACCGGGCGAGTGGTCGGAGCGGACGTAACGGGTTGCGTGGCGGGTGCCGTGGCCGCGGGTGCGCCCCCGATGGGTGGTTGGGACACTATCTGGGGCTTGGGGGTAGCCGGTGCCTCCTGCTGGGGCTGCACCTGCGGGGGTGCCGAAAATTCCGAGGGCTGCTGTCCATAGCCCTGGTCCGGCTGGTATCCGCCCTGCGCGAGGCCGGAGTAATACCCCTGTGACGCGGTCTCATAATCCTCCTTTCCCACCCCGCCCGGCACGTACATGACGTTGTCCTTCGCCTGCCCCTCTATCTCCGCCAGGGACTTGATCTTCTTCGCCCTCTGTATCTTTGTCTTCTTCTTTGCTACCTCGTTCCGCTTTGCTATCTTCTTCTGGCTTGCGGATTGTTTCAACCGGATGAGCAGGAACGCGGCGATGTAGGCCACTAAAAGGGCGATGAACAAAGTATCACCGACCTCGATTATACCAGGCACATCCACATCCCAGATGAAGCCCATTATCTCCTCTTCACCAGGGACGAATAAGATAGTTATGATAAATTCCTTCTCCTGCTTGTATCCCCTGTCATCGAATGTGGAGAGCTCAACCTTGTATTCCCGGTCCTCGTCCGAGGGAAGGGTGAACTTGTGTGAGAATTTAAGATTTCCCGCAACATCCATATCCTTTTCCGCGATCACTTCGAATGTCTGTTTATCGGTTATTATCATCCTGTACCTGGTCAATTGTGCATGGGCGTCCGTGTCGCATTCGGCGGTTATCGTCACCTTCGTTCCTTCATTGAATACGATGGTCTCGTTGTGATTGTAGTTATCCCCTCCGCCAGAGATCCTTATCCAGTTGAATTTCGGTCGGGACTCCTGGAATACCTGGATGGGTATCTTCCTTATCTCGAAATGATCGCTGTCCGAGGTGTTCATGTCTCCGTCGTCGATGTTGGCGTAGACCAGGTAGTTTCCCGCGCCGAACGTCCTCGTATCGAGGTTCCACGTGACGGACCAGGTCTTCTCGTCGTTATCGACCTCCGTGTTATCGCTCTGGGATATGAGCCACGTGGCCGAGCTGGCCTCGTTCTCAACGTATACCTTGATGTTCTCCTTGTCGAACGTATCCCCGTCCAGGTCGAAGAGCTCACCCTCGATCCTTACGAAAGTCTGTTTCACCGGCGGAACGTAGAACAGTGCCCTATCCGGTTCGTCCTGGCCCTCGTAATCGGTCTCGGCTATCTTCGTTACGGCGCAGTACGGTGGATTGTTGATCCTGCTCTGGTTTATCTTTATCGGTATGGAGGCTGCCGTGGTGAATCCGTGCGTCTCGAAGGCGGAGAACCTCAATCCCACGGTCTCCCCGTCGTAGAGGTGCTTCAACTTGGTCTTCGCGCCGGAACCCGAGAGCTTCTTGCTTGTCTCGAACCTGTAGGACCACTGCGTCCAGTCCGAGCCGGGGCTGATGTCCTCCACCTGCACCTTGCTTCCCCCGTCCACCTCCACGCTCACTTCCGTGATGGATTCGGAGGCGGCGCTGCTGCTCTCGAGATGCGCCGTACCGTTGACGTATATGACCCCTCCCAGCGGCTTGCCGTTCACGACCTCGCTGACCGAGGTCTTCTTCGCCATGGAATCGGGGATCAGGACGCTCCGATACGATACCTCGGTTACCTTCAGGGTGAGTATCTTGAGGGATATGGTCTCGAAAAGGTTGTGATCCAGCGGCCAGTTCCCATCCCCCTTGTATGTGAACTTGGAGGCGGTTATCCACACCGTCTCGAACTTACCCAGCCTGTTGCCCTCGATGGTCCGTGATAGAATGCTCTTGAAGGAAACATAACCGTTCTGATCGGTGGTGCCGTCCCTTTTGGTCTCTAATTCATCGTTCTGGTTCGGGATCTTGACGAGTACCTCCGCATCCGGCATTCCCATCTTCGTATACTCGTCGATGACCTTTATCTCGATGTTCCACTTGATTGTTATCTTCGTCTCGCCAACGGCATAGGGTATTATGGCCTCTCCTTCCCGGTTCAACAGGGTCACGTTGTCCAGATCGTTGGTGCCCATGGGGTTGTCGATACCGAAACGGTCCTTTGTGATCCTCATGACCGAATCCTTGCCCATTATCTTCGTGTACTGGGCCTTTAGGATTAGCTCGTCCCTTCCGGGCATGCCGTCCACGTTCCGGTCTCCCCCGAGACCCATGCTGCCGCTTAGAGCATATATATGGCTATCCTCGAACTCCAGCATCCTGTTCCCGAAGATGAACATCTCGGTATCTCCCCCCCAGCCGCCCTTCCCGTACAGTTCGTCGCCGCTGGTCCTGGACGCGTCTCCTCCCATGCCGCCCGACACGTTGACCTCGGAGTCCTTTATCGAAACCGTGTCCGTGGCGGAGATGCTCATGGTGCCCTTTCCGCCCACTCCCCCGTCACCTCCCTTTGCGGTGGTGAGCGTGGGAACTCTCTCGCCTCCGAGACCACCCTGGCCGCCCATGCACCGGATGATGCTCCCGTCGCTGATGTCGACTCGCGGTGCCTCTATTCTAACGAAACCCTCGCCTCCCGTCCCCCCGTGGCCGCCGTTCATCTTATCCTCGTTAATGCCGGCGGCTCCCGTTCCACCGGTCTTTCCGTAGCAGTAGACCTCGGAGTTCTTGATGACCGCATTCTGCTTGGTGATGATCTCCACTACCGAGTTGTTCCCCGGCCGACCGTCCAGCTCTACACCGGTCCCGAT
>CAYRFL010000119.1:0-12607 GCA_964423515.1 uncultured archaeon | reverse complement strand
TGCGCCCTCGGGGACGTCACCCCTGCGGACCTCCGCGTATGCCGCCCCAATTCCCCACCCCCGCTATCGGGATCGCACGGAACACCTTCCGGGCGACTCAGGTGTGCCCCGGCGGGGTACACCGAGAGCCTTTTACTTCTAAGAGAGTCTGTCCACCTCTTGCTTCGGGTGTTTAAGATAATAGATTACCCGCCCTTGATCCCAGTCCATATCCCACCAATCACATAGAAAAAAGATGCGGAAGACCGGATTCGAACCGGCGAACCACTGAGGAACAGATCTTGAGTCTGTCGCCGTTGACCGCTTGGCTACTTCCGCATCGTACCGGAACGTAATGTCATCTATTATTTTATAATATTCGGCGGAATCGCTCACTAGAGCTGCTATCTTTCGAAATCCATACGAACGGTCGAATAAAATGCGACCCTCACATCATGTCCAGTGCGGCCGCCAGGGCTCCCTTCAGAGCCGCCATCTCCTGGTCGGCAGTGCCGATTATCACCACGTCGCCATCCATGAGTCCCCGGGCCTCCATGCCCGCCATGAGCTGGTCCATGAGCCCTTCCTCACCGCGCATCCTCTCGCCGTCGGGAAAGTAAAGCCCTCCCTTCCGGTACAGGAGGGTGGTAGCGCCCCTTGCTCCCGCCCTCACTGCCGCATCGCGCTGGGTGAATCCGTCCAGTACACGGTCCCCGTACCCGGATATCACCACCGCCACATCGCACTCTCCTACCGATATCTCGCCACCGGTGATCGACAGCACGGTCAATCCCAGCGATCCTAGCAGTTCGTGGCCCCGGGGAGTGAGGGAATTTCCCTTACGCTCCGTGCGTACGTAGCCCGCCCTCTTCAACCTTCCCAGTATGCTCCTGATGCTTCCCTCGCCCACTCCCATCTCCTTTGCGAGCTGCTTCCGTCCGGCATATCCCCTCTCTCGTATCTCCAGAAGGGCCAATAGAAGGTGGTACTGCTGAAAGAGCGGCATTGGTCCCGCCGTGCCCGTACTGCTTACTATATCCATGCTGTGTCCCGGCTTTCATATAATATCATACGGATTCACTTGAAAAGCCGAGTCCTACTGGCTCGGCTTGAAAGTCTGGTGAGCTATTCGGTCGTCTTGACCGGAGGGTATCCTTGCATCCACCAGCTCCTCTCCGTCTCCCACCGATACACCGCTTCCAAGCACGGTGTTCTTCAGCACCACGCCCTTTCCTATCCTGACCGAATCGCATACGAATGAACCGGTGATGCGGGAATCCCTGCCCACGGCGACATGCCGCGACAGAACCGAATCGGACACCCTCACACCCGAGGAGATCGTACATCCCTCATATATGTACGCATCCTCGAGAACCACCTCTCGCCCGATGCCGGTCCCCTTTCCGAGGTAGCATCTCCCATCCATCCTGACGCCCTCCATCAGCCCGGACGAAACGTGGATGGACGTTCCCAATCTGCGTACGAACATGCTCAGATGGGCCCCGATGAGATCGGCCGGCCGCCCGATGTCGATCCAGAGCCCCGACAGTTCCCTGCCGTATATGGACCTGCCCATGTCCAGCAGCTTCGGGAACAGATCCCTGGAGAAATCCACCTTCCGGTTGGGCGGGTAAAGTCCGAACACCTCGGGCTCCAGGACGTATATCCCCGCATTGATGAGATTGGAGAACACCTCCTCCTTCGGGGGTTTCTCCGCAAAGCGCTCTATCCTCCCCCGGGCATCCAATCCCACTATGCCGTATTCCGTGGGATTCTCCACGGTGGTCAGGGCCATGGTCGCAATGGCATCCCGCTCGACGTGTGCATCGTAAATGGCCCGGAAATCCACGTCGGCGAGGACGTCCCCGCTTGCGACGATGAACGTCTCCTCCAGGAATGCAGCGTTCTTCCTCACTCCCCCGAAGGTTCCCAGGGGGGTATCCTCGATGGAATATGTGATATTCGCTCCCAGTCGTTCCCCGCTTCCCAGGTGTTCGATAATGTCCCGGGGTTTATGGTACATGGTCACGAGTATGTCACTGAAACCATCCCTCGCAAGGGCGGAGATCACGTGGTCTATGCACGGCTTGCCGTCGATCAGGACGAATGGCTTTGCCATATTCTCCGTGATGGGCCTCAACCGGGTCCCCTCGCCACCTGCCATGATTACCGCTTTCATCGTTCATTCCTTCCTTGAGTCTCATTGGCGTTACTGTTCATGTTCATTGCAACATGGTGGAACTGGTAGTTGGGTCCATCATCATTTCCCGATTATTCTCACTCCATCGGCCCCTGCAACGACGACGCTGGTGGTCATACCTAGGAAGAGTCCGTTCTCGAGGACCCCCGGAATATTGTTGAGATCGGATTCCAAACCCCGTGCATCCATTATCCCGGGAAAGTGAAGGTCGTAAATACAGTTCCCCGAGTCCGTTATGAACGGCCCCCCTCCATCCTTGCGAAGCCTCAGGACCGGATCGGCCTCCAACTCCCTGAACCTGTCCGGAAGGGTGTCGTGACCGAAAGGGATCACCTCCACGGGAAGCGGGCTCCTGGTGCCAAGCCTCTCGACGAGCTTTCCCTCATCTGCAATGATAACCTCCGATCTCGAGTTCGCGGCGATGATCTTCTCTCGAAGGAGCGCCCCGCCCAATCCCTTGATGAGGTCCATATTCGGGTCCACCTCGTCGGCTCCGTCGATGGTGACATCGATGGAAGAATGGACGGACAGGTCCGTAAGGGGTATCCCCATCTCCAGAGCGAGTTTCTCGGTGACCTTGGACGTTGGTATCCCCTTGACATCTAGCTTTTCTTCCCGAATTCTACGAGCGAGTTCCACCAGCATGTAATAGACGGTCGAGCCCGTGCCAAGACCGACCACCATTCCGCTCTCGACATAGTCAACAGCTCTTACACCGGCGCGCTTCTTGAGTTCCTCGATATTCATCCGCATCCCGTATCCAGTCATTGCAGAGAAGCATATTATCGCTCTTGTTTCATAACGGTTTCGGTTTCAGATTACCATTGCAAATCGGCCACCTGACTTATGTCGATACATACACTGCATACAAAAGAATAAAATAGTGTAAGCGAGGATAGAATACACCTGGATGTTCGCACAGACCCAAGGGGTGATGAGAGATGAAGGTTTACAGCAGCGATTTTACCGGCAATGGCATGATCCCACAACGGTTCACTTGCCAGGGTGACGACATCAATCCGCATATCGCCTGGACCGGGGCCCCGTATGATACAAAGAGCCTCGCCCTGATAGTGGACGATCCCGACGCGCCCATGGGCACCTGGGTGCACTGGCTGGTCAGCGACATCAATCCCACGACCACGGAGATACGCCGGGATTCCATACCGTTGGGCGCTACACAGGTAAAGAACGATTTCAGGAAGGAGAACTACGGCGGCCCCTGTCCCCCATCGGGCGTCCACAGGTACTATTTCAGGCTGTACGCGCTGAGCGTATCCAAACTGAAGGCAAGGAACAAGAAGGCATTCTACAAGAGGGTGAAGAAGTACGCCATCGCCAGCGCGGAACTGATGGGCAGATATACCAAGGGCTGACCTGTCTGCTATAAAGAGGAAAAATGGGCACGGAGGGATTTGAACCCCCGATCTACAGGTCTCCTCTGTGTTGGACAATACCGCTGATGGTCGATCCGTGTGGACAACCGAAGCCTGTCGCATTATCCGTGCTATGCTACGTGCCCATTTTGAGTGAAGTTGCGAACGATAAATGGGCACGTCAGAAGCGAACCATTAGGTTTGCCTTCGAGACGTGCCTATTATATGTGCAATATCCAATCCAGCAAGGGATGTCCGATATCCGACCGGGAATCAATCTGATTGTTTTTATTTTTTACTGAACTCTTGTTCCATTTTTCACCATCCCCGTTCCATAGTCCCCCATGACCATGCCGCCATGTTCATAATAATCGAAATGACCCGGCGATTCCGCTGAATTCATTATCTTGCATAACTATTTTTACTACGAACGAGATGGCCCATAATACCTCGGCCAGGAGGATGAAAGAATGGAAATGGGCTTCAGCGTTCTGGGCAGCGGCAGCAAAGGAAATTCCATTCTCTTCAGCTCTCCGGAGACTACCTTCCTGGTGGACGCGGGCCTTTCCGCCAGACAGATCAAGCTCCGCATGAACAAGGTCGGAAAGGATCCCTGCCAACTGGATTTTGTCATGGTCACCCACGAGCATAGCGATCATGTCAGGGGGATCCCGCAGCTGATAAAGAGGTACGGGATAAAGATCGTGGCCAACATGGCCACCTACCGGGCCATGCTTCCCATCCTTCGGGGATCGCCGGAGCACATTTCATTCATAACGGGAGAGGAGTTCACCATGGGGGACATCCGCATAAGACCTCTGCCCATCTCCCACGATGCCGTGGAGCCGGTGTCCTTCATCATCAGGATGGGAAACCTGAAGATGGCCGTTATGACGGACCTGGGCTTCGTACCGGAAGAACTTCTCCATCAACTGGATGACCTCGATCTTTTCGTGCTGGAGGCGAATCACGACATGGACATGCTCATGGGGGGGCCGTATCCGCTGTTCCTTAAGCGGAGGATCAGCAGCCTCACCGGACACCTGTCGAACAGCGTTGCGGCGGAAACGTTGCTTCAGACCATACCCAAGACGGGTTCCCATGTCTTTCTGGCCCATATCAGCGAGACGAACAATCATCCGGACATCGCCTTTTCGTCGGTCAGGGAGAGGATGGCGGACCTTGGGGGCGGCATCGGCCAGCTGCATCTGACATATCAGGACCGTCCCACCGAGCTTTTTCGATTTCCGCTTTAGGTTGGCGTAGTATGACATAACTGGTGTTGTGCGTTTTCAAGAAATCCAACACAAGCAGGGATGTGGAGCGTATCGAGGGCGAGCTCCCGTTGGACTCCGGGACATCAGAATAGATACCCCTGAGCCCTCGGCAGGTGTGCCTACGGGCGAACGACAGTCAACACTCGCCCTCGCTAGAGTTCCATAAAATACAATATTATGGGGGTCGGCGTCACGCCGACTCGTGGGGCCGGCACGGCCCCTACTTGTTATCATGCATATCATTTTTATAGTGGCGGGCCTGCGCCCATTTCATTCCGTTGCATCGGAGATACAACTGCGCCCGCAGGGGCGTTACCCTGCGGACATGCGCCTATACCTCCCCTTTTCCACCCCCCGGCTATCAGGCCCGCTTTATTAGGTCTCAATGGTTGAATTGGGTTCTATGGCAATATCATCCGATAGTCCCAAAACGTAAAAAACCAGTAACTAAAATAAAAATTCCACTAAAAGAACTGAAATTAAAAAAGGAAAATATGGGGCCTCATTCCTTGAACCGGTACTGATATTCGTTACCCCTTCTTCCCGTCCCTCGGAACTCGATCTCGCCGTTCTCCCGCAGCTTCCGGAGCGATTCGGCCACAGCACCCCTCGATATCTTGATCCCCTCGCTGATCTCCCTGGATGTGAACCACCTCTCGCGGTGCTTCTTCAAGAAGATGTAGACCTCCTGCTGTCCCATGCCCGGTATTATGGTTTTGTCCTACTTAAACCTATAGGAAACTTTTGAGATTCTATTCATTTCCGTCTAAAATGTCGCAGATGTATTTTTAATGAGTAATGATTTACTACTCATAGATCAACATCGCATGATGATCTTATATCGGTATTGGGTGAGCATATGGCTTTATCTATCGGTACGTTCCGGAAACCCCTGGTGATCAGACACTTTACCAAAATGATCCTCATCTTGTTCATTCTCGGCCCCATTCTGGATGCTGGCTCATCGAATTATGGGCGGGTGCTCGAGGACGAACCGCCTGCCGATCCTTCGCTGTCCCCGGAGCATCGACCGAGCTGCCGGGGCTCAGCGCTTGAGGATGTGGTCATAAACGAGTTCATGGCCGACCCCGGTTACGATTTCAACGGCGATGGGAGCGCCGACACCGATGACGAGTACATCGAGCTGTACAATCCGACGGGCAGCCCCGTGTCGCTGGACGGCTGCCATCTGGACGATATCGAGAACGGCGGCTCGTCCGCATACACCATATCGGGTACGAGCATAGCACCTTTCTCCCATCTGCTCTACTTCCGCAACGAGACGCGTATCGCCCTGAACAATAACGGCGAAGAGAGGGTCCGACTTCTGTCCCCGTCGGGAAATGACATCGATAATTTCACCTACCAAGACAGCGAGAAGAACCGTTCATGGGCCAGGAGAGGGGACGGGAACGAGCACTGGACGATGCCGCGGCCTAACACGCCCGGGTCGGCAAATCCCACCATTCCTCTCATTGTCATCAACGAATTCCTGGTCAAGCCGCAGGGGGGGAGCACGGACGAATGGGTCGAACTTTTCAATGCGGATGCGATGGAGATCGATCTGACGGGTTGGACCATGGGCGACCAGGACGGCAATATATTCACCTTTCCGGAGCACCGGGTCGGGCCGGGCGATTATGTCGTGGTGAACATGGGCTCGGCCGGAGACGGAATCGAAGTCACAATGGAGGCGGGGCCGCAGCTCTACATGGAAAGCTCCCATCAGGTTCTCACGGATGGCGGAGATGACATTCTCCTCTCGGATGACGTTGGTCTCGGTGTGGACTACGCCGCATACGGTAACGGCAGCAGCGTCGATGCCTGCCCGGAAGAGTTGTGCTTCGCAGACGTGACATCGGCACCGCCACGGGGCATAACCCTGGCACTCGATCCCAACGGGGAAGTCACGGACTCCGGAGTTTCCTTCCGCCCTACCGGGGGATTCAATATCACGAAGGGGTGGAACAATACCGTGCCACTGGCCCTGTCATGCCCGCCGGATATCGGATTCAACGTTCACGGCAGCGGGGAGCTGATCGGCGTTACAATAGGAAATCCCACCCACAGATCATCTTCCTGGAACATATCCATAGAACACAATGAGTCGAATTTCGACTTCAATGCCCCGAACGGCATCCACATCGACGGAGGCGAGGATCTTACACCCGCTATCATCATTGATATGGACCCGTCCGTTACAGCCGGAACCTCTGCCGATTGTTACATGAACCTCACCTCGACCGAGGTCCCGGACATCGTGTACTCTGTTCGGGTCCATGCACTCCTCTGGGCGGGGCTCCTCATAAACGAGATAATGATAAACCCGTCGGGGGCCGATTCGGAGAGCGACGAGTGGATCGAGATATTGAATCCCGGGCCCGGGGATGTCGATCTCGGCGGCTGGTGTCTCTTTGCCGGAACTGATGATGTGGAGAACGTATTCTCCTCGGAACCTCTATTCCGTTTTCCCGGCATCATCCTGGGGCCCGGCCGCGTGCTCTGCGCACATTCACAGAACGTGAACGCGAGTCGGTTCTCACCCGATGGAATGCACCTGTGGATGAACCGGACCAACGTGTGGACGAACACGCGGGGAAGCGCCGCACTGGTGAGCGGCGCCCGTACGGGCATAGATTTTCTCCGATGGGGCGATTGCGACCATCCGCCCATCTCGCCGGACGAGTTCAACGGCAGCTGTGAGGCTCCCGGTTCCGGAGAGGTGCTTGCGCGACATTGGAGCGGAGCGGACAGTAATTTCCGTGGGGATTTCTTCATCCCACCGGATGAGAACGCGACCCCGGGCCTCCCAAATGACAGGATACATACATTCACCGTCTCGGGCCCCGACCCGCTCACGATCCTTGAACCGTCCTCCGTGGCGGAATTCGACGTGAGGTTGGAAAACACGGGCAACCGGACCACCACTTTCCTGGTGGTACCGAGCTGGTCATACCTGTCGGCGGAGAGCGGACTGGGGGGCGGGCAGAAGGGCGAGAGCGTATTCCCGGAGCATGGATGGAATGGTTCCCTGAAGGACGGTGCTATCCTCGTCGGACCCGGAGAGTCCGGTTCGATCCCCTTCGTGGTGGAATCACCGGAAGAAGCCAGGGACCTGCGTGAATCCGGCATTACTCTGGACCTTCTCGTACAACCCCTGGAGGATCCCCGCCGGGCCAGATCGCTATCGTACTCCTTCCAGCTGCCGGTGATAGACCTTACCGTTGAAGACCTCTACATCGAGGGAGAATGGAGCCAGGGGAAACCCGTGGACCAGGGCAGCATATTCCGAATGAGGGCGAAGCTGCGGAACCTCGGCCCGGTGAATTCCTCCGGTGCGAACGTCACACTGTACCTCGACGAGATGACCGATGAAAACGTCATCGGACGAAAACATTATTCCTCCATTCCCGGCATGCTGACAGGTTCCACGAGAAATCCTTCCTTTCTTATCGACACTCTCCTCTATCCCGGCAATCATACCTTTCACGTCAGGATCGAGCCCGAAGGGATATGGGAGGATATCGACCCGCTGAACAACGCAGTGAACCTGAGCCTTAACGTCACCCCCGTCGACCCTCCGGCGGGCTCTGGCGACGTTCTCATTGGCGAGGTTTATTATTATTCCTATCTCGAAGATGAGTCGGACGAATATGTCAAGATCGTCAACAGGGGGAATTCCACGGTCGACCTTTCGGGATGGCAGATATCGGACGACCCCGCCTCCCCCGCAGAGGAAGGCATTTCCTTTCCGTCGGGCACCGATCTTGGTCCCGGGGAGGAGCTGATCGCCGCAAAGAACGCAGCGGAGTTCGGGGCGAGCACGGGAGAGCGGGCCGATCTCGACTCAGTGGTAAACGGCATATGCCCAGACATGGAGGGCGAAGAATACGGCTGGATCGATCTCGACGATTACGGCGGGCAGGTGGTGCTAAGAGCCCCTAACAGGCTCGTTATGGATATCCTGAACTACGGCAGGGACGGTCTCGACGCATACGGGTGGATTGGAGATGCAGTGCCGCGATGCTCCAGAGGATTCGTTTGCAGAAGGAATGCGTTCAACGGAAATTATCCGGATACGAATGGAGCAGATGATTTCAACGTTCTTCGGCAGTATCCCGTTGGCTACAGCGAAATCCCCGCACACGACATATCCACCGGCGACCTGATCTCGATATTCAACATGCCTGCGGAGACCGATGACGCTGTCGCCCCCCTCATCCATGAGGCTTCCGGGGAGATACTTGTGAGCTGCCTCAGATTCGAGAGCGAATTTCTCTTCACGCATCTCCTGGCCTCCATCGAAAGGGGGGTGGATGTATCCGTTCTTCTTGAGGGAAAGCCGCCGGGAGGGATCGATGACGATGAACTGTACATGGTGGAGATGCTCAATGCATCGGGAGCCCGCATCCGCTACCTCGAGGAGAATTCAAAACGGGGGAAGTACCGCAGGTACGAATACATGGATGCCAACTACATCGTGTTGGACGGGCGAAGGGCCATCGTTCAATCCGCCACCTTCGATATTTTCGGCGCACCGTCGGGGGGAATGGCAGGGGTAAAGGGAGTGGGGATGGTACTGGGAGATATGGCCGCAGGCTATCTGGCTGGCCTTTTCCATGATGACTTCAACGCTTCCAACCGTGACATCACCGAGTACACCGGAAACGAAGCTCACCTGGGAGAGACGGAAGAAGGGTTTCGGTACACGTCCCCCGAGATGCCCGCTGACCTGCATTATCCAGTACTGCCCATTCCCGTTCCAGATAGCTGCGCGGGCAGGATCGGGGTATATCCCGATGCGGTCCGGGGGAACGAGGCAACTGGAAAGGGCGGAACCGACATCATTCTTTCCGCCATCGAGAGAGCAGAGCACTCCATCGACGTTATCGCCAGGGACATGGACCCGGTCATCGACGAAGACCATCCCGCAGGCGGTAGAACCCTTCCCCACATGGACGCCATGATCGGGGCGGCCGCAAGGGACGTGAAGGTGCGTATCCTCCTTGATCTCAGCTCTTCGGAGCTGCGTTTCTGGGAACGCGGGGATGTCGGGAATCTCACGGGCCCGCAGGCGGCGGCAAGGTGGCTCCGGGCTCAGGCCGCGGAAGCAAACGTCGAATCCCTTGCCGTCGGATACGATTACCTCGACGGCGCCGTTGGCCTGAGCGGTACCCTGCTTCTCATTGACGGAACCAGCCTTGTTCTGTACTCGGGAACGCTGGAATACGATTCGCTGTACCTCTCGAGGGAGATCGCCGTGGAAGTGACATCCGAAGGTTGGCCTGCCCTGGTAACGATGTTCGAAACATGGTGGGATCGATCCATTCCTATGGATACGCCGGATGCATGTGATGAGGACAGGAGGCTGCGGGAAGATATCAAGATAACCGAGGTCTACTGCAATTCGCTCATCGCCTATAAACCCGACCAGTACATAAAGATATACAACGGGGGAAAGGAGACGGCGGACGTCAGCTGGTGGAGGCTCAGCGACAAACACGGCTCACAGAACGGATTTGAGGGAACGTTGATATTACCGGCAAATACTCTCATAGCACCCGGGAGACATCTCGTTATGGCAAGGAATGCCATGAGCTACGGAACGTTGACCACGGAGACGCCCGATCTCGAATACGGAGAGGATTCCGATCCGGAGGTGCCGGACGCGACCACAGTGAAGGGCATACCTTCCTTCGTAGCCCACAACGACGAGGTGTTCCTCATCGATCGGACCGGTTGTCTCGTGGATGCGGTTCCCTACGGCGGCTCGGAATACGAAGGGATCGGGTGGGATGGAGCCACCGCCCCGCCCGTTTCCAGCGGCGATCTTATAGTGAGGGCCAAAAATGACGGGGGTGTCGGTTATTTCGATACGAACACGTCTGCGGACTTCTCCCATCGGCGCCCGTACCGACCGGGGCAGTCCGATTTCGATCTGGCTTCCTTCCCCGTGGAGGGGAACGTCACAGGTTTCGTTTCCCCCGACTGCTCCTTCGAAACCCTTCTCGGCGCCATCGGCGAGGCGAAGAGGACCCTCCTTATCAACGTCTATCAGTTCCATAACCCCTACATACTGGACCGTGTGGTCAACCTGTCCAAGGACGGTGTGGACGTCAGGGTGCTCCTGGAAGGCGGGCCGGTGGGCGGCGTCACGGATTACCAGAGGTACGTGAGCACGAAATTGAACGATTCGGGCGCCCACGTGAGATACCTGATATCGGACAAGGACGAGGGTATCGGGGCCAGGTACGACTTCGATCACGCAAAGTATGCCGTGGTGGACAACAGGACCCTGGTTCTGCTCTCGGAGAACTTCATGACAACGGGAATCCCCGTGGATCCCTCCTACGGGAATCGGGGCTGGGGCGTGGTGGTTGAGGACGAAGCACTTGCACGATATTTCGCCGACGTTTTCTTTCATGATTTCGATCCGGCCATGAGGGACAGCTACCGGTACTCGGCCAATCATACGAAGTACGGGAGGCACCCGGAGGACCTGGACATGAACTACCATGTTCGGACGGGTGAATACATGCCGCGATTCCCCAGGGCAAGGATACGGGGAGATACGGTGATAACGCCGGTCCTGTCACCGGACACGTCCGGCCTCCGCAGCGGTTCCATAATATCCATGATGGAGAACGCCCAGAAATACATCAAGATCGAGCAGCTGGATTGCGATATCACCTGGTCGGGAGGCAGCTGGAGCTACAACTGGTCCGACCCAGAGGGTTACTATCTGAGCTTCCATGGCGGGGAGGAGCATTATAACTCCTTCCTCGTAGGCGCCATCGACGCGGCAAGGAGAGGGGTTTCCGTGAAGCTGCTCCTGGACAGCGCCTACGTGTGGGACTGGAACAACAGGAGAGACAACTCGGACACGGTATCCTATGTGAACAAGATCGCAGCCATCGAAGGACTCGATCTCGAGGCAGACCTGGTGTCTCTCTCGGGCAGGAGCGGAAGGGCCAGCCTAGACAAGGTTCACAACAAGGGCATAATCGTGGACGGTAGGAAAATACTGGTCTCCTCCATCAACTGGGGCCGGACATCGGTAAAGAAGAACCGGGAGGCGGGTCTCATTATCGAGAACGAGGAGCTGGCGGCCTATTTCGAGAGGGTGTTCGACTTCGACTGGAACCTGTCAGTGTTCAATTTTATCTCCCCGTACGTGATGTACACGGGGAACAGGACCCTCGTCCCCGGGGGCAGTACCCGGATAAGGATCGCCCTTTCATATCTGAACGATACAATGCCGGTCACGCTCCGTTTCGAAGTCTTTCAAGGGGACGGTATCACGGTGGAGCTGAGCCATGACGAGATGAGGATATATCCCCGGGAGACGCGGGAACTGAACGTGGGCATCCTGGCCCCCGCCGATGCCGTTCCTGGTACGGACCACGAGGTCAGGATGGTCCTCAGCATAGAGAACCGAACATCGGATTTTCTCTTCTTCGAACTCAACATAACCGAAAGGATCGAGGGTGAGCCCACCCAGGGAAAGACCACGTTTTGGGATTCTACGAAGAACATCTTCACCATGGCGCTGGTGGCGTTCATCGTGGTCCTGGTGGCAGCGGGAAGGGACGTCATCATGAAGTGGATCGGGAAGGAAAAGGAGCTTAACGAAAGCGGGGGCGATACGGGAAAGGGTAGAATGATCGCGGACGGGGAAGGAATCCATGATGATCGTGATGGGCTCCTTGAGGAAGACCCTCCCGATACGGATGACCCCATAAAGGATCGGGATGATGCGGGCCGACACGAAACCG
>CAYRFL010000118.1:0-12715 GCA_964423515.1 uncultured archaeon | reverse complement strand
ATACTCCGGCGCATCGAATGATGCGCCTGAACCCTCGGCAGGTATGCCTACGGGTGCATCGGAGATACCCCTGAGCCCTCGGAAACATTCTGTTTCTTACGGGCCCCGATTCCCGGGGGAATTCGCCCGACACCTAAAGCCCCACCACGTCCAGCCCCTTCCGCCATATCCACCTCTCCACCATGAACTGGTACCGCTCCTCCCCCACGTACTGCTCCACGTTGAACGTCTCCTCCCCCTCCTTGCCCTTGTAGGCGGCCACCATCTCGCCTCCCTTTATTATTACGTACCAGTCGCCCTTTCCGTAGCGTTTGACGATGTCCTCCTGCAGATAGTACCACATGGGGTCCTTGGGCGGGAGGATGAACTTCCGGTACGTCTGTACCTCCCCGATAAGCTCCGCATCCTCCTTGAGCATGTAATGTATCTCCTTGGAGTCCCGAAGGAGGTAACCTTTTATGAGAAATCCCTTGGACACCAGCTTGTTCACTATCTCCCGCAGTTCCTCCAGGGAGAACTCGGGACCCACGTACTGCCTGAGCCTCGGCAGGGTGAACACGCCGAAATTACAAAAGATGTTCATTATGCACTGCCGCCTGGCCTCCCCCTTATTGATGTTGGGCGTATCCTCCACCAGTGTAAAGCTGTTCTTGGCGTCCTTGACGACGTACAGGGCGTCTATGAGCTCCTTCTTCTTCTCGAGATACACCGATCGGCCCATGGAGGTCCTCTCGAACCACTTCTTGTCGCTGACAACGAATCCCTTGGGTATAACGTCGAGAAGGTACTTTGCGGTGGGTGATATCCTGCGTTTCAGCGCCACCTTGTAAAGGCCGATCATATCCCTGGTGGTGTACATCTGGCGGGCAGGTACCAGTATCGCCTTGACGAGATCGTAGTTCTTGGCATAAGCGTTGATCGTTATACTATCCTCGCACGTGCGGAGGCGCACCTCGGGAGTTGAGGACACGGTCCCGAAGGTCTTGATGAGATCTCCCGGGTTCGAGAATTGATTGTCGCGGTGAAGATGCTGCTTTAGAAGAACGTACTTGAGCACCTCATCGAACGAATGGCTCTTGAGGAAGAGGTTTCCCATGACCAGATTGCCCTCAAGCACCACCACTTCCAGATCTGCGAAGGCATCGATGATCCAGTTCTTCTTCTCCACCAGCTGTTCCACCGGGCGCTCTCCCACGGCCTCTATCTTGATTACGTCGATATCGAAATTCGAATAAAACTTCAGAACCTCCTCGAGCTCGGCGACGAAGAGCTTCAGGATACGCCGCGTTTCGTCGCTGTCCTCCGGAATACGCCCGGCAAAACCCTCCACCGGATAGAACTGCATCTCCGACGGGTCCGAGGCCAGCTCGACGTTGACTATCCGCAGGTGATCCCGCTTCCTCTCCATCTTGAATGCCAGTAGAGGCTCGTTCCCCTCCACGAGAATATGGCTCCAGACGCCGGTAAAGCGGAGGAACGCCTTGTGCATGACCAGGTGGAAAAACGGATGAGTATCGGAGATGATGGCCGAAAAGGTCGTCTGCCTGCCCTCCCCCTCCTTTATCTCCATGATCTTGTCCAGGTCCTCTGCCGTAACGTACATATCGGTGGGATACGGATTCTCCACGAAGACCTGCTTCACCCGCTCGGCCGAGATCAGCTCTCCCAGGATGCCGTCCAGATCCTGGCCGAACAACCATGCGTGCTCCTGGAGCGTGCTCTTAGTCATGGGACCGAAATTTCCAAGAAGGTACAGCACGATCCTCTCGTGAGACTCACGGACGAGTGCCTTGACCTCGTCTCTGTAAACCGTTGGATCGAATTTCGTGTATTCCTCCCCCGCCTTGAAAAAAATGGAGTCGAAATCCTCGTTGGGGATGTACACGAATCCCACGGCGGATTCCATGTCCGCCGATGGCAGGTGGGACCTTGCGATCCAGAGATTCTTCTCCAGACGATAGAGAGCCTCGTATATCTGGGCCCGGTTGATAGTGCATTCCTTGTATATCTTGCTCCTCTTGGAGCCGGGATTATCCATGATGTACTGAAGAAGGGTCTGCTCCACGGCGCTAAGGGGGGATGTCCTTCTGAGCCACACGAACTCCGATATGCGCTCCCTCGATATGAAATACATCTTCGAGCGAATGAACCTCGCCTGAAGGAGCTCCCCGTCCTTGATCCCCTGGAGCCATTTGCTCTTGGTGAACCTCTTCGACTGCTGGAATATATCCAGGGGAGAGCCGATCAGGTCTCCCTCGGCCAGAAGTTCGTTGAACTCCCGGGAGTTGTCGAAGAACTTATCGTATGCGAATCCCTTGAACTCCTCGGAGGTGAGCACGCTGTTCCCGCCGGTCTTCAACCTGAGGGAGCGGAAATCTCTGCGGAATATGTAATAATAGTGCTTGTCATCCTTTATTATCCTGTCACGGATGACATCGGCCTCCTTCTCGAGCTCCGAGAGCACCGATTGAAGGTTGATTCTCTTGACGGCAAAGGACAAGTGGGCCTCGAGCTCCCTTCGGGTGAACGGGCCGAAATTGTGCAGAAAATCAATGATGATCTGTTTTATCATTTCAACCCTGCTGATGGGAGCGCTGCTGCTTCCAAGGGCACCGGATTCGATCCTGTCCCTGATGGAGGTGTAATCCGCCTTGGCCTTTCTCTGGTATTTTTTTAGGTCCTTGTAGAAGGACGCATCCCGCTTGAAGTGTTCATCGAGCATCTCCCGGGAGAACTGTATCTTGATCCCGTCCACTCCCCTGCTGGAGCCGTATCCTATGATCTCCTCGAAGAGCTCTCCGCCGAGCTGCTTGAAGACCATGGTCTTGCTGGCCAGGGAGGATATGTCCGTGAGCGAGGAGACCACCAGCGAATGGGAGAATACCGTGGGTCTCGTGGAGTAATTGCGAACATATATCTTGATCTTGCCTCGGGCGATGTTCCGAAGAACGTTCTTCGTGACCCCCAGGTCCATATACTGGTTCAGCACCTCGTTGTAGGCCTCCCTGTAGACGGGCATGCTTTCCAGTATCTTCGTGGGAACATCGCTCAATATGTCCATTGCATGGCGCTGCTGCTTTCGTATGGATATCTCGTAGCCCTTGTAGTTCTTCAGGATACAGAAGCCCCTGTTGGCACAATGCAGGAACCGCCTCTTGAACAGATCGCTCTTGCGGAGCTCTTGGCGCAGGATGGGCTCGATGTTCTCGGAATGGACCATGTTGAATACTTCGTACAGTTCGAAGTAGCTCACGTCCTCCAGGGTCAGCATCATGCCGCTGTCATGTATGCTGTACTTGACCCTCCCTCCGTACCTGTCCACTATCACTGAGGCCAATGCTCTTGCGATGGGTTCGTTGACCTTCCTGCCGAACACGGAATGGATGATGATGTTCTTCGTCCTCATGTTGTCTATGTATCCCTCAACGAGGATCTTCCAACCGGACGGAACCACGCGCCCGTGAACGAGCTGAAGGAAAACGTGCTCCAGGAGCAACTTCGCTCCCTTCTGGGAGAGGGAATACCTGCTTTGCAGCGTATCCAGTATATCACGGTCGAATATCTCCCCGAAGAGATGAATATGTTTCTTTCCGATCTCGCTTTCGGGAATGGAGACCTTTTTGAGTATCCTTCTGTCGAATCCCTTCTCCAGAAGGCTTGCCTCCAGCGTGGAAAGGAAACTGCCCAGGTCTCCGCTCAGGTCCGTGGTCCTCGAGAAGAACTCCCCGGACCAGGACGGCAGGGTCGGTGTAATTCCCCCGGCATGTTTCACGTAAACGGCCGAGCCAACCGTCTTGATGAACTGGTAGGACCGCCCTCCGAGAAGAAAGACGTCGTTCTTCGTGAGCTTCTCCACGAAGGTATCCGATAACGTTCCGATATAGGAGCCGTCCTCAGCCCTTCTCACCTTGTACTCCATCTGCGGCGGGATGGTCCCCACGTTCAGAAAATAGATCATCCTTGCTAGCTGCTTGCTCCCGATGTTCCCGCTTTCCTCGTCGTAACGGATCTTCGGATACATCCTGTACTTGATCAGATCATCCCTCGAGATGTACTTCAGTATGTTTTCGAATTCCTCCCACGAGATATCTTTGTAAGGGGTGCTCCCCGTTACAATATTGTAGGCTTCCCGATCCGTGAGGTTCCCCTCGAGGCTCATTCCAATGACGGACTGGGATAGCACATCCAGGCACATGTTGGGGATCGTTATATCGTCCATTCTCGATCTCTGTATATTACTGGCAATAGTGCAGCATTCCAGGAGCTCGTCCATCTCCAGGGCGATGAAACGTCCCCTGGATACCATTCCCATGGTATGCCCGGCCCTGCCTACCCTCTGAAGTCCCCTAGCGGTGGATTTCGGTGAACCCAGCTGGACGACGAGGTTGATATGTCCCACGTCGATCCCGAGCTCCAGGGAGGAGGATGTCACCACCGCTTTCAGCTCGCCCTCCTTCAGCTTATCCTCTATCCTATGGCGGGTCTCCTTTCCGAGGGATCCGTGATGGGTGGCAATGGCGTCCATCCCTCCCTCCTTCAGCAGGTGGGATATCTTCTCGGTCATGTTCCTCGTATTTGCGAAAACGATGGTCGAACCGTACTTCCCGATGAGATCCCCTATCATTCCAACCGCATTCTTCAGACGGTCATTGTACGGCTGATTGAGGGAGCTGAATGCTGTGAGCACCTCGATGTCAAAGTTCCGTGAACCCTTGTATTCGATGATGGTCACGTCACGGAGCTTCCCCTCCTTCCTTCCCACCAGAAATCCGGCGATGAGCTCAATGGGAGATTGGGTGGCGGACAAACCTATCCGGGTAAGATCGTCCTTTACGAGATATTGAAGCCTCTCCAGGGACAGGGAGAGCAGGGTACCTCTCTTCGAAGAGGCCAGATCATGTATCTCGTCGACGATCACGTATTCGGTATATTTGAGCTTGTTGACGAACTTTGACGTGGAAAGTGCGATGGACAGGCTCTCCGGGGTGGTGATGAGGATGTGCGGTGCTGTTCTGGACATCTTCTGCTTGTCCTGGGCCGACGTGTCTCCGGTACGCACGCTTACGCGTATCCTCTCCGGATTACTCGCCTCCGGCCCTTCATCGGTACTGGCGTCGGGGTCCGATCGTCCCACGGTCCCATTCTCAGCCAGGTCGTATATCTCCTCAAGGGGCTCGAGGAGGTTCTTTTGAATGTCACGAGCCAGTGCTTTCAATGGTGAAACATAGATACAGTATATCCTGTTCTTAAGTTCCCCCTTCTTGGCAAGCTTGTAAAGACTGTTGATGATGGAGAGGAAAGCGGTCAGGGTCTTCCCGGTCCCCGTAGGCGATGAGATGAGAAGATTCTCTCTCCGGTCTATAAGGGGGATGGACAATCTCTGCGGAGGCGTAAAACTCGGATATTTTTCAAAGAACCACTTGCTAATATCCTCGTCGAACCTTTCAAGCATCTCGATATTGTCGAATTGCTTGGTCGAATACCGTATCATAATACTGCCGCTCTCTATATTATATAGCTTCGGAAGGTGCTCCAGCTTTCCTAAAATTGTACTACATTTTCCCCGCCGCCTTATATATGTTTCCTCATAATTATTAAGAGGGACCCTAATAACAGTAATCTCGATGCGATAGAAACACACACCAAGAAAAAATAGACCATCACGTGAACGACGATATAAAAACTGAAAATTCAGCGATAATGAAGCAAGAAAAGGGTAAATGAAGAAAAAGGGGTCCCCACGACAGGGACCCTATTCGGCCATGGTTCGGTATTTCCGGTATTTCTGCTTCATGTCCTCCTCAAGTTCGGAGTGAAGTTTCTCCGCTTCCTCCGGGAAGGACAGGGTCAGCGTGTGGTAGCGGACCTCCCCCATTATGAAGTCGCGCAGGTTCTTCGAGGGTTCCCTGGAATCCAGCTGAAATGGATTCTTACCCTGTTCCCTGAGCCTGGGGTCGTACCTGTACAGGAACCAGTACCCGGAATCTACCGCCTTCTTTTCCTCCTCCTGGGATTTGCCCATGCCGCCATCCTTGATCCCGTGGTTGATGCATGGAGCGTAGGCGATGATGAGAGATGGACCCGGATAGCTCTCGGCTTCTCTGACCGCCTTCAGGAATTGGTTCTTGTTGGCTCCCATTGCCACGGAGGCAACGTAGATGTAGCCGTAGGACATGGCCATGAGCCCAAGGTCCTTCTTGGTGGTCTTCTTGCCCGAGGCGGCGAACTTCGCCACAGAGCCCACGGGAGTGGCCTTTGAGGATTGACCGCCCGTGTTGGAATACACCTCGGTGTCCATGACGAGAACGTTCACGTCCTGTCCCATGGCCAAAACGTGATCGAGACCGCCGTAACCTATATCGTAGGCCCATCCGTCACCGCCGAATATCCAGTGCGACGGCTTGGTGAACATATCCTTCTCATCGTAGATGGCGCCCAGCGTCTCATCTTCCGGTCTCTCTTCGAAGAACTCCTGTATCCGAAGCGATACGGGTTTGCATTCATCGCCGATATGCATGACCTCGAGCCACCGGATGAGAAGCTCCCTCAGTTCTCCTTCCACCTTGTTCTCCTCTATGGCCTTCCTGACGTTGCTGGAAAGGCGGTCCCTCCTTGCAGAGGTTGCCAGCTGCATTCCGAAACCGTATTCCGCATTGTCCTCGAAAAGGGAGTTGGCCCAGGCGGGGCCGTGCCCGTTCTTGTCCTGGCAGTAAGCTGCCGAGGGCGCGTAAGCGGCCCATATGGACGAGCAACCGGTGGCATTGGCGATCATCATCCGATCACCGTAGAGCTGGGTTATGGCCTTGACGTAAGGGGTCTCACCGCAGCCCGCACATGCTCCGTTGAACTCCAGAAGGGGTTTTCGGAACTGTGAGCCCTTGATAGTATACTTGTTCATATTGCCGTCGCGAACGGGAATGGAATCCATGTAGAGCCACAGGGGTTCCCCGATCTCCCGCTGAGACTCGAAGGTCTTCATCTCCAGGGCCTTGCCGGAATCCCTCTTTCCAGGACAGACGTTGGCACAGTTTCCGCAGCCCTGGCAGTCCATAACGGAAACGGCCATGCTGAACTCATACCCCTCGAGTCCCTTGCCCATTGCCGGGATGCCCCGGTATCCCTCGGGAGCCTTGGCCGCCTCTTCACCGGTCAGAAGGAACGGTCTGATGGCGGCGTGTGGACAGACGAATGCGCACTGGTTGCACTGGATACAGTTATCAGGGATCCATTTCGGGACGTCGACGGCTGTCCCCCGCTTCTCGTACCTGGAGGTGCCCGGTGGGAAAAAGCCGCTGGGTTCGAAATCACTCACCTTTAGCGTATCGCCCTTCAGGTTACTCATTGTATCCACGATGTTCCTTATGAACCCGGGTCTATCCTCGTCCACGACCTCGATCTCGTCCGGAGCATCCTTCCAGCTATCGGGGTATTCGATCTTCTGGACCTTGTTCAATGCAATGTCCACAGCCCTGTAGTTCATCTGGACTATCTCGTCTCCCTTCCGGGAGTAGGTCTTGTGGATGGCCTTTTTGAGTAGGGTCACGGCCTCATCCACCGGCAGAATGTTCGCAAGTTTGAAGAAAACCGTCTGCATGACCATGTTGATCCTCTGACCCAGACCCACCTCCAGGGCTATGTCCCGGGCGTCGATGTTGTAGAAATGCAGTCTGTTCTTCGCAATATCCCGTTTCAACTTACCGGGGAAGATGTTTTCCATCTCTTCGAGGGTCCAGGAGGAGTTCAGTACGAATGTGCCCCCTTCCTTGATACCCTCCAGGATGTCGTACTTCTCAACGTATGCAGGGGTATGTACCGCGATGTAATCCGTAGTATCGAGAAGGTACCTTGCCTTGATGGGAACGTCGCCGAACCTCAGATGGGATCTCGTTACGCCTCCCGATTTCTTCGCATCGTACTCGAAGTAACCCTGGGCATACTTGTCTGTATTATCCCCTATGATCTTTATCGCTTCCTTGTTTGCCCCCACGGTTCCGTCGCCACCGATGCCCCAGAACTTCGATCGTACTATGGACTCCGGCTCGGTATCTATCTTGTCCGACAGGTCCAGGCTCGTATGGGTCAGGTCATCGATGATGCCGATGGTGAAGTGGTTCCTGGGCTCGGGAAGGAGCAGGTTGTCGAATACGGTCTTGGCCATGGTGGCAGTGAATTGTTTCGAACTAAGGCCGTACCTGCCCCCTACGATGGTCCTCGTGTCGCCCTTCTGCTGGAAAACAGCGCATACTTCCTCGAACAGAGGTTCGCCGTATGCTCCTGCTTCCTTCGTGCGGTCCAGAACCGCGATCTTCCTGGCGCTCTTGGGGATCGCATTGTAGAAATCATCCCCGGAGAAGGGGCGATACAGCCTTACGTTGACAACCCCTACCTTTTCACCCTTTGCGCACAGGTAATCCACCACTTCCTGGGTGGTCATGGCACCGGCCCCCATGGCGACTATCACCCTCTCGGCCTCCGGATCGCCAAAGTAATCGAACAGATGATATTGTCTGCCGGTGAGTCCGGCAACCCGGTCCATCTCCTCCTGCACCAGTTGCGGGATCCTGTCATAGAACTCGTTGCACCTCTCCCGTATCTGGAAATAGATATCAGGTCCCGCCGCGCCCATACGAATGTGAGGATGTTCGGGATTGAGCGCCCTGGCCCTGAACCTCCTTATCGCATCCCAATCCACCAGTCCAGCCATCTCGTCGTAGTCTATGACCTCTATCTTCTGTATCTCATGTGAACTCCTGAAGCCCTCGAAGAAGTGAAGGAAAGGTACGGATGCTCTCAGGGTGGTCAGGTGGGAAACCAGCGCCAGGTCCATGATCTCCTGAATGGAGGAAGAGCAGAGTTCCGCATAACCCGTTGCCCTGGCTGCCATCACATCGGAATGGTCCCCGAATATGGACAGCACCTCCATTGCCAGAGACCTGGCCGAGACATGAAAGACGGTCGGCATCAGTTCGCCTGCGATCTTGTACATGTTCGGGAGCATCAGCATCAATCCCTGGGATGCTGTGAAAGTGGTGGTAAAGGCACCTGCGGCCAGGGATCCGTGGATAGCCCCGGCGGCTCCGGCCTCCGATTGCATCTCCGCAACCTTAAGGACCTGCCCGAAGATGTTCTTCCTTCCATGAGCGGCCCACTCGTCTGCGATCTCCCCCATTGGAGATGAGGGGGTGATGGGGTATATCGCTGCGACATCCGAGAACGCATAGGCAACATGTGCTGCTGCCGTGTTTCCATCTATACTCTTCTTTTCCATGTCCAACAACTCGTCGATCGTATATCATTATTTACTGGGTAAGAAAGGGCCGGAAGTCTCTGGCCTCGCCGGGCTCAATAATCGCCATCCCTTTAAAAGTTTCTCTCATTGTTACCGGTCTGAATAGCCCGTGGTATCCGAGGTTGAATACCTTGGTTCATATCTGCCTCCGTAACGACCGGGACATAGTAATATATCGACGAGAGAACGCAACGAAAATATATTATATACCAATATGTTTAGTGCAGGTAATGATATTGTCCGTTCCGATTCCAATATCGGATCGATATTTACTTTTCACCATGTGCGTCAACCGAGGTGGGATATATGTATTTGACACGAGGCCATCCGGGCCGCAGAGCTGCGCCAGATCCCGTTGCCCGTAAGTACAGAGGCGTTGTATCGCTAAGCCGCAAGCTATGTCTAGAAATATATATCATCCCGGTTCTCATCGTATTTGGGTTGATAGTACCCGACATCGTCATCTCGGAACAGAATGCCCCACACGATAACGGCACCGGACTCGACCAGGCGCCCGGCGACGGCATTTACACGACCAACGGTCTGTGGGATATCGAAGCGGGGGATGTGGTGGAGCTGAACGACCTGAAGATAATGACCACCGCCTCGCTGGTGGTGAGGGGTGGCGGCACACTGAACCTCACCAACGTCACGCTATATATGGGGACCTCCTCCGGTGTCAAGCCGATAATCGACGTACATAATGGCGGAGAGATGAACCTGAACAACTGTACTGTGGCGCCGGCAAGGGGTCCATATGCACCAACCGGGGGCTTCGCTTTCCAATTCAAGAACGGAGCAAGGGGTCTTCTGGAGGATTGCCGAATATGGGGAGTGAACACTACCGTTGGTCCCATAGACGAAGGGTTCGTGATAGAATCGAGCTCGGTGACCGTGAATTCAACCACGTTCAATGTGTCCCGGACGGGGATCACCGTAAGGGGGTGTTCCCCCATGCTTCACGGGAATACGTTCAGGGACAATCCTATCGGCCTTTCGGTCCGAAGTACAGCTGTCTGGCCGGTAATGAGAGTGGATAGCTGCACTTTTATGAACAACACGATGGGAGTCTACATTACCGGTGTTGCGAATCCCAATATATACCAGTGTCAACTCTCCGACAACACGGAGGGGATCCGATGCGAGAACATGAACTTCTTCTCCAGATATCCCACCATTAGAGAGTGTACCATAACCGGCAGCGATAGATACGGGATCAACATAACCGGTTCAAGGGCCTGGATCACGGACACCACCATCACCGGTGGTCAGGTAGGATTCCGTGTGGAGGGATGCCGGTCCTTATCGTTCCCGACCGTGAACGGAAGCACGATAGAGGATTGTGAGCACGGTCTTCTGGTAAACGATTCCATAATCGATGCGGTAACCCTGAAGGTACAGCGCTGCCCCGTATCCGTTACGGCCACCAACGGCTCGGACATGGACCTTCATGGACTTCTGATACCGGGGGGCTCCGGAACAGATATCGGGGTCCTGATGAACTCATCCGTCGTAAGACTGGAAGAGAGCACCATTGGCCCTGTAAAGGTTACTTACACGTGCATCGGCTCGAGGTTTTCGGTGAAGAACTCAACGGCGTCCTCTCCATTCGACCGGTTCCTCTTTGCCAACAGTTCCAACATTACTTTCATCAATTCCACCGCTTACCCAGTGGAATCGAGAACCGATAACGATTCTTTTGTTATCGACGGGGGATTCCACAATATACGGACCATGCGAAAGAACGGCTCCGCAGCCGGTTGGGTCGACCTTTCCATTCGCGGCAAACTCTATGAGAAGAACCTCTCCACGGACTATTTCGGAAGACTGGATAACGTGCTCCTTCATCACAAGAGGATCATCGGGGAAGGGAAGGTAGACTATTCATACGGTGAGAACCACTTCACGGCCATCTACAAGGAAGGCGAGAACCACTTTACGGTGAACGTGACCCAGGGAATGCGGGTGGACCTGACGCTTAACGCACCGCCAACGGCAGAGAACGTCCTCATCACGCCCCCGTCCCCCAGAACAACGGATGCTCTGCTGGCGAACTGGTCCTTCAGCGACCTGGACGAGGAGGATTTACCGGTGGAGAGCATACTTCGATGGCACCGGAACGATGTTCGCCAGGCGGGGCTCGACAACATCACGACGGTGGGATCCAACCTCACTGAAAAGGGTGAGAGATGGTACTTCACCTTACGCGTATCGGATGGTGATTTCTGGAGCGGGACATACCGCTCCGAGCCGGTCCATGTGGAGAACACACCCCCGAAGATCTCGGGACTTCGGGATATGAGCATCCGGCAGGGAAGTGAGATCGACATACCATTCACCGTTAGCGACCCCGACCAGGATACGCTGGAGATCGTCCTGATAGCTGACGTCGAATGGGGTAGATTGTCCGCCGACGAGGAGAGCGTTCTCCTCCTCCCCCCCATCGATTCTACAGGCCAATTCAAATTCGATGTCCGCGCATCCGACGGCACGCTTACCGTTAACGAATCATTCATCATCAGCGTCATAAAAGGAAGCGGTCTTCGGGACATCTCCGTAATTATTACCAATTCCACCGGAGCCCCCATCTCCGGGGCCAACATCTCCATCGGGGATGCCACGGCCATAACCGACGGCAACGGAACATCGACCATTGTCAATATCAGCGGTGCCATGAGAACGCTTACGGTCTGGAAGGAAGGGTACTGGGCCGTTGACAGGAACCTGATCCTGGATGGCGCGGCGGAGAACCCCGTGATCGTCGAACTTGCCCTGGTACCGCTTCCGGCAAAGGAATTCACAATGACCTTCCTGGATACCAAAGGAAGGGGGATAGCCGGAGCGAACCTTTCTCTGGACCTCATCTCATTCGACGTTCCCGGGCTGGAACAGCCTTCGGACAGCAATGCTTCGGTCTGGATAGACGGTTATTCGAAGGAAGGCGCATATATTGCGGACCAGGAGGGACGCGTTCATTTCGATGAGCTGTATCCAGGCATATACCGGATCACTGTGAGAAGGAAGGATTTCGAAAGCTACGACGGCATCCTGACCGTCAGGGATGATAATGAGTCCGCCTACAATCTCGCGGTATACGGGGAATTCGAGAGATTGAAAGGACAGGTGTCGGGCACGGTCACATCCGCTTCCGGGAAACCTCTCACACGGATCGAGGTGGAGCTGATACCAAATTCGGAAGATGGGATCAGACAATCCATATTCTCGGACGAGAACGGGTACTACAAATCCGATGATCTCGTGAAGGGCACGTATACGGTGAAGGTACTCCATGATGGTTACCAGCAATTTATCGGAGAGGTCCTGATCCAACCGAAGAACGTTGTTACCCTGGATATTTCCCTTGAAAAGGTGAAAGCCGAGAAGAAGGACAACAACAACTTCGAGAGCGCCATCCTGATAATGTCA
>CAYRFL010000117.1:0-12830 GCA_964423515.1 uncultured archaeon | reverse complement strand
GGGAGGGCACGCCCTCCCTGGTCGGCAGGGCCGACCATTCCATTTATGATTCCTATTAAAGGGTCGTGGACGAGGCCTGCGTGGGCCTTCACGGCCGCAGGCCTCGAAAAGAAAGTGAATATTGACCAAAATGCAAAAGTCCAGCTTATACTAACCCAACGTTCTTGAGGGGAAAATTCCCGTTACCGTTCCATATCCACTTCAATGCCATCGTTCTGTCGATCCATCCGCATTCTCCTCCTTCCGGCCCGGCCCGACCAGTACATCTCTATCGTTCTATCCCGTCGATAAAAACTTAAGCCCCTCGAACATTACCTCCCCCATGTCAGGTAAGAAAGCCTATTTCACAGCATCGGGAGCATCGGCGAAGGCCGGACACTGGCTGAAAAAGTACGAACTGGGATACCGAAGAGCGGGACGTATAGGATTCGATCCCGGGAAGGCAGCTCTCCTCGTCATCGATGTGCAGCGCTATTTTCTCGAAGAGGACAGCCACGCTTTCATACCATCGGCCCCTGCCATAGTTCCCGGCATCGGAAGGCTTTGCGAGCTCTTCCACCATCGAGGGAGGCCCGTCATATTCACCAGGCACATGGCCGACAGCTCACCGCGAACCATGCTCGAATGGTGGGGCGATCAGATAATGAGAGGCGATCCCAGGAGCGAGCTGTGTGGCGATCTGGATCCCTCCCTTGGCCGAGTTCTGGAAAAATCCACGTATGATGCCTTTCTGGGGACCGAACTGCAAGAAATTCTCGAAGGGGAGAACGTGACACAGGTAGTGATCTCCGGGGTGATGACACATCTGTGCTGCGAGAGCACGGCTAGGAGCGCCTTCAACCGCGGATTCTTCGTCTTCTTCCCCATCGACGGCACTGCAACCTACGGCAAGGAATTTCACCTGGCCACCCTTCGAAACCTCGCCCACGGATTCGCCGTACCGGCTCTCATAAAGGAGCTTCTGGAGGCATTCCTGTGACCATATCCACCGATACGTGTATCGTGGGGGCCGGACCTGCGGGTATAACCGCCGCCATTCAGCTCCGGAGGTGCGGTTTGGAATTCGTACTGCTGGAAAGGAAGGAGGTGGGAGGTCTTCTAAGGAATGCGAATCTCATCGAGAACTACCCTGGCTTTCCCGGGGGAATTTCCGGCACAGACCTCGTGGGCCGGTTCCGCCGGCATATGGAGCGAGTCGGCGTGCAGGTGGTTCGTGATGAGGCAGTGGAATGCGAAAGATGCGAGAACGGCTTCCTGGTGAGAACTTCCGACTCCGGAGAAATCCGGGCGGCCAACCTCGTTATAGCAACGGGTACGCGACCCAGGGAGATCGATCTGCCCGGGCTCGAAGGAAATGTACTTGATAGACTGTTCTACGAGGTCGCCGACCTGCCCGTGGCGTCCCGTAAGCACGTTGCCATCATCGGCGCCGGTGACGCCGCCTTCGATTACGCCCTGAACCTCGCCGGGGAAAACCGGGTAACGATACTCAATCGAAGCAGGGATACAAAGTGTTTGCCCCTGCTGCTCGAAAGGGCCAGCAAGAGCGAGAACATCTCCCACGTTACCGCTACCACGGTCCTCTCGGTGCAAGTCCGGGAAGACGAGCTGGAGCTGTGTACGGTGCGTGAGGGGCAAGAGAGGTCTTTGAGTGCCGACCTTTTGCTGTGCGCACTGGGGAGGGAACCCGCAACAGATATCCTGTCCTCTGAATTGAGAGAAAGCTTAAAGGGAAAAATAAAAATCAGAGGGTTGTATTTCTGCGGGGACGTGGCAAGGGGTATCACCCGGCAGGCCACCGTTGCCGCGGGCGACGGCATGGCCAGTGCCATGGAGATATACCTGAGAGCTCGGGAGAGCGGATAGATGAAAGTGATCGAGCAGTACGGCAGGGACGATCTCGCAATGGTCTATCTCGGTCAGACGGAGGACGGAAAGAAACTTGAATTCGTCGAATCCCTGCAGCCTCCCTTCGAGCGCGATCAAAAGATGGTCATGATCGTCTCGACCCTCTTCGGCTGCCCGGTCAAGTGCATCATGTGCGATGCTGGCGGAAATTACTCCGGAAAGGTGAGCTCGGAGGATATGTTCGCCCAGATCGACCATGTAGTTAAAAAGAGATTCCCGAGGGGCGAGATACCCGTTCGGAAGTTCAAGATCCAGTTCTCGAGGATGGGCGAGCCGGCCTTCAACGACCATGTCCTTACCGTTCTGGACCAGTTCCCGTCCCGTTTCCATGCCCCTGGCTTCCTCCCTTCCCTGTCCACCATCGGCCCCGCGGGCAGGCGGGACTTCTTCGAGGAACTCCTGAGAATAAAGAAAATACATTATCGCAGGAGCTTCCAGCTGCAGTTCTCCATTCATTCCACCGACCCGGTCCTGAGGGACAGGATTATCCCCGTAAAGAAAATGAGCTTCGCCGAAATCGCACGGTACGCAGGCAGATTTCACGACGAGGACGGAAAGAAGATCACGCTGAACTTCATACTGGCCAAGAACTTCGATTTTCAACCCAGTGAGCTGCTCCGATATTTCTCACCGGATATCTTCTTCATAAAGATGACGCCCTTGAACCCGACCTATGCAGCTAGCAGCAACGACCTTGAACCCGGCATCGTGGGCAAACCCATAGAATCGGGAGAAGGGGAACGAATACTTGAAACGGTGGAGAACCTGGGATACGAGGCTCTTCTCAGCATCGGCGAGCTCGAGGAGAACCGGATAGGGAGTAACTGCGGACAGTACGTCGAATCCTACATGCGGGCAAAGGTCGATAACGGGTCCCTTTCAGACAGCTACGATACGTTCAACTACGGGTGAGGATCCTCAGCTTACCCGTATCTTGTGATGCGGGTATACGACCACCACTGGAACCCGGGATTTCAGAAGTACCCTTTTCAGAGTGTTCGAGAACAGATCTGTCATCTTTGGCTTGTGATGGGAAAAAACCAGCAGATCGTGGGTCTGTGAATGTTCGATGGCTGCGTTGGCTATGCTGGTGAGATTGGTAAGCGTTGCAAGGGGTGCCCCCTTGGTCTTCAGGTCGAGTCCCATGTCGAGTAGCGGTTTCGTGAGCTTGGCTTTCTCCCCTGCCGCATCGGCCCGTGGAACCATGAACGTGAAGCCGCAGTCGTATACCGAACGCATATAGTGAAGAAATCTCTTTGTGGTCCTGACGTCCTCGCCCTCGTCGGCCACCACCAGCACCCTCTTGGGCTTCTTCAGGTGTTTCGGCTTGTTCATCACGAGAAGTGGAACGTCCACCCTCTGGGCCAGGTCCTCCAGCAGCGGTTCGAGCTTCTTCGTCTGAAAGCCGTACTTGTCGTAGGTCTCCGCCACAACTACGTCAATCCTCTTTTTCAGGACGTAGGTGGCGATCTCCTGTGCGGGTTTTCCCTCCAGTACCGTGACGTCGGCCTTCATCTTCAGCTTCTTCAATTTCCTCTTCGTGAGGACCGCCACCTCCTCGGCACCTTCCTGGGACAGCCTTGTAAAAACGTTGTCGAGGTGTTCCGTGGTCACCTGGCTCTTATCATAGATGGAGATTATGTGGAACCTGGCATCCGGGAACATGGTATCGACGTAAAGAAGGGCGTTGTCTATGATATCCACGTTGTCCGTTGCGATGAGTACGTTCTTGAACATGTGATGACACCGGGGGACTGGAGGAATAATATTTCACGGTATAACCCTTCGGACTAAATAATCATTGTGGTCATCTTCTTTCAGCGATTATCTTGCATGGCATCGAGATGTCGATGTCCGGCTAGGTCGAGAAGCTAAGTAGGATGGAACCCGGATAAAAATCGCCAAAATATTTAATACATAAAGCATCTATCCACCGCTGGATTTCGCATATGGAGATGCCCCGATGGTGTAGCCAGGCCCATCATCTCGGCCTGTCGAGCCGAGGACACGGATTCAAATTCCGTTCGGGGCGCCATTTTTTTCAGCAGCCATGGTCGGATTAGTGAAGACCTTATTCGAAGGTCGGGTATGTGAGCAGGATGAGGATAGCAGTACTCATTAAGGATCGTTGCCAGCCAAAGAAATGCAACCACGAATGCCACAGCTTCTGCCCCCGGGTGCGGATGGGGGACGAGACGGTGGTCATCGGTAAGAAGGGATTCCCCACCATAAGCGAGGTGCTCTGCGTGGGCTGCGGGATATGCGTCCACAAGTGTCCCTTCGACGCGGTGAAGATAATCAACCTGAAGGAGGAGCTCAAGACCGACCTCGTGCACCAGTTCTCGGAGAACGGTTTTCGCCTGTACCGCCTCCCGTCGCCACAGGAGGGGAAGGTGGTGGGCCTACTGGGTCCCAACGGTATTGGGAAGACCACCGTCATAAACGTGCTGTCGGGGCAGCTCGTTCCGAACCTCGGGGAATTCTCGGAGGACGGAGACTGGCAGATGGTGCTCGACAAGTACGCCGGTACCGAGATGTACAACTACTTCCACCAGGTGGTGAAAGAGGGCTACCGGACCGCTCTCAAGCCTCAGTACGTGGACAAGCTGCCGGAGGTGACCTCGGGAAAGGTGTTCGACCTTCTGAGTTCTATTCCGTCGGAGAGGGACGTGGAGGAGGTCATAGAGAGGCTCGACCTTGAGAGGGTGAGGAACCGGGAGATGGACAAGCTGTCCGGGGGGGAGCTGCAGAGGGTGGCAATTGCGGCGACGGTGATGAAGGACGCCGATATCTATTTCTTCGATGAGCCCTCGTCGTATCTCGACATATCCCAGAGGGTCAACGTTTCGAGGGTCATTCACGACCTGTCGAAGGAGAAGCAGGTGATGGTCATCGAGCACGACCTGGCAATACTGGATTTCCTGTCCGATTCAATATACCTCATGTACGGCTCCGAGGGTGCATACGGCGTGGTCGCCCATCCCAGGAGCGCCAGGAACGCCATAAACACGTATCTCGGGGGATTTCTGGAGAAGGAGAACATACGCTTCCGGGATTACGAGATCGTGTTCGAGGTCAAACCGCCCAGGAGGGACTGGCCCGCGGGCAGCATGCTGGAGTTCACCGAATTGAAAAAGAATTTCCCGGCGTTCTCCCTGACCACTGGCAGGGGCACGGTGCATTACGGCGAGGTCATCGGCATGGTAGGTCCCAATGCCACGGGAAAGACCACCTTCGTGGAGATGCTGGCGGGGAAGCTGGAGCCCGACTCGGGCGAGGTCCCCAAGGAGCTTGACCTGGCCTACAAGCCCCAGTACATCAATATCGAGTACGACTGCACCGTGAGGGATTACATATACATCGCCCTGGGGGAGGAGGCGGAATCCGGCTTCTACCACTCCGAGATCGAGGGGCCCCTGGAGATGGCGAAGCTCTATCACAAGAACGTTCAGAAGCTTTCGGGGGGTGAACTGCAGAGGGTGGCGATCGCGGCAACGCTGGGCAAGAGCGCCGACATGTACCTGCTGGACGAGCCCTCCGCGTACCTCGATTCGAACCAGAGGATGGAAGCGGCCAAGGTCATAAGGCGTGTCGTTGAAAAATCGTCCTCGTCGGCAATGGTGGTGGACCACGATGTTTACTTCATCGACCTGATCGCGGACTCGCTCATGGTCTTCACCGGGGAGCCCTCGGCGTACGGTATCGCGCTGGGGCCGTTCGACCTGAGGACGGGTATGAACCGATTCCTCAAGAACCTCGACGTTACCTTCAGACGGGACAAGGAGACGCACAGGCCAAGGGTGAACAAGGCGGATTCACGCCTGGACCGGGAACAGAAGGGCAGCGGGGAGTTCTACTACTGCGTCTAAGGGATTTGTGGAGCAAGAGATTCAATGTTCGATAGATGATAATTTCCACATCTACGAATTCTACTCCCCAACGATCTGCAGAACTATCCTTCTCTCCCTGGGCCTCACGTCCAACTCGCAGAATATTATCTGCTGCCACTTACCCAGTATCATCTGCCCGTCGTTGAAGGGGACCGTGAGCGAGGGGCCCAGCATGGAGGCCCTGACGTGGGAATGGCCGTTGCCGTCCTTCCACCTGATGTGATGCTCGTACACCAGGTCCTTCGGGACAAGACGTTCCAGAGCATCGGGAAAATCCTTGATAAGACCCGGCTCGTACTCGATGGTGGTGATGGCACCTGTCGCCCCGGGCACGTGTATGTTCACGATACCACTGGTTATACCGGAGTCCCCGAGCTCCCTGGCCACCATCCCGGTAATATCTATCAGTTGTACCTCTCCGTCGGTCTCGAATCTCAGTTCTCTCGTCTCTACGGCCATATTTCAACACCGTTTACCCTGATCCTTTCGGGAATCCGGGGCTCGTCACTCCATTTCCCCGGACCCGTCATCCTTATCATCGTGAATCTCCGCCTCCTTCCTGCCCTTCTCCTCCCCCTCATCATCCGTTACCTCTTCCTCGTCATCCTTTGTCTCCCCCGTGCCTCTCTCGTTTCCACAGAATGGGCATTCCGCCGTTCCCACCTTCATGTAATTCCCGCAGGAAGGACATTCCCTCAGCATGTCCGCACCGACAGCTCCCGGTTCCCCCCCCGCATCCTCCGCATCCCGGCCAATATCCATATCCGGGTCCATTTCGACGTCCATGCCCATATCCATGCCCTCTCCGCCGCCGAAATCCATCTCCATGGCGATCTCCATCATGCCCGCGAGGTCGGGAAATTCCGGCGCTTCCCCATCGTCATCCGCCTCCCATTCCCCCTGCTGGCCCATGACGCCCTTGAACATGGACTCGAGGTTCTTCGGATCCGCAAGGACCGGGCCGAGCTGGGAGAGCAGCATGGACGTTATCTTGCCGAGATCGCCCAGAAGGTCCTCGAGCCCATCCACGTCCGGGGTGTCGCCGTCGCCGCCCATCATCATACCCTGAATATCTCCGCCGTGTTCCTCCGACATATGACGCATGAGCTTCTGGGCATCTCCGAATCCCTCCCCGCAGAAAAGGCACTTCAGCAATCCCCCGGCCCGTATAGTACCCGAAAGGCTGTCGGGCATCGATTTCAGTATCCCATCCAGCATCTCCCTGCCCCGGTCCCCGTCATCTGCCGTGGTCCGATCGGCCTTGCTTCCGTCATCTTCAACATTGTCGGGGGATGGTCCCCCGTTCTGGACCACCTCGGCAGCATCGTCCGATCCCGCTTCAAGGCCCCCCATTCTCCTTCCGTGAACGTCGCGCATGTGGCCCTTCAGGTCATCGAAGTCCCTGGTCGAATATCCACAAAGGGTACAAGTATATTCCTGGACCAACATATCACCATCAAGATAAGTCTGCCTGTTCACGAATGTCTTTCCATCCTTCTGGCTCTCACCTTCAGGCGGACTTTCGGGAAACCTTCTTCTTCAATATATATATTGCTGCCGCTATCATTCCAACCATCAGAAGGACGAAAACGATGAGCCAGACATTGGATATTCCGCCCACCTCGTACGGGTGGCTCCTTGCACCGTAGATATTGTGTCCGTTCACAGATGTGCCTGCCTCGAGCGCGATCGGTTTTTCCCAGGCATTGTTCGGAGTGTACATCACGAGGTCCGGGTCGCCGTAATAGACCAGATTCTCGAATATGTCCCACCACCATCCGTCCACCAGGTACTGTATGCCCACGTGGGTGATGCCGCGAACGTAGGACTCTCCCACCGTGTAGCCCCCGGTGGCCTGGTCCTTAGCGAACATCTCCATTGCGAAGGAGGAATACCAGGACGTGAGCCACGGATCGATTATCTGGAAAACGCTGCCGTGCCGCATCGTGGTGAGATGAAGATATGTATTGGCAATGAGGCAGGAGCCTGCCGAAAAGCCCACCGAATGTATATTGTCCATGGCGTCATCCCACATATATCCGGTCTGATGACCGGTTTGTCCCTGTTGTAAAATTGCGATTATCACTCCATCATGAGTTTCCGGGATGATACCACCGTCTGATTTCGGACTTGTACTCGGTTGCAGATCAAGTCCGTAGTATTTACTCATCGTCACAACATCTGGATCCTCCGTGCTTCCTCGCAGGCGAGAGAGATCATATCTGGGATTCTCCTCGATTATTCCCTCACTTCCAACGGTAACCAGAGGGATGCCGTTCTCTTCATATCCCCTCCAGGGGTTGGATTCTCTCTGATTTTCATTCCAGAATCCTACAACTCCACCACCACTTGAACCCCCGTGCATAACCTCGTACCACATTATCACACCGCGGTTCAGGTTTTCCATGGTTTTATCAAAATTAGTTGTAAATACCTCGTCAAAATTTCCTGCCTCGCTGTAATATCGCACAATTTCAGAAGTGGTTATATCGGGATACTTTCCCCCTATTCCCTTATCGATATCATCGGGAGAATCTGTATAAAACGGGGTGATACCGGTTCTTGTCGTATAAGGGCATCCCCAGTAATCGGCGGCCAGTTCGTTAAACCTGTGCTGGTAGGAGACCCAGGTTTCCAGAATGGGATTTGTAACTTCAACCTCTTTTTCTTCTTCTGTTATCACCAGCCTTCCTGCAATACGGGTGGAAGATGAACCGGTAATTCTTTTTCCATCGTGTTCATCCACTGCCGGATTCACTCCTGGATTGGCATAGATCATATAAGGGTAGAATACGGATCTTGAAACCCAGTACGATGTATCCACAGGAGTGCCCATTATTCGTCCGGGATAAGCTGCTTCGGTGAACATTCGGTCCCATGCGGTACCTATATCGAACTGGCCCGCCACCGTTAGCATGGATTCCTGGGTATCCGGGAGATCCAGTCCGTAGTCCGCAAGATAATCGTACACCTGGAACCCTGTCAGCACCATGCATGCCACGGAGGGAGCACGTCTGCTGCTCGCTGCATGACGCCAGAATTCGTTATGCCATGACTGGGAGCAGGAGAGCTTTTCATCGATGTCAAGTATGATCAGGGGAGTACCGTGATGGGCCGCCGCATAGGCGCCGGGACCGATATAGAGGGCTTTGGATACCTCCGGCTCCGGTGCTTTGACACCACCGATCCAGGGATTCCATGCGTTGATGGTAGAGAAAACAACGTCATTGCTCCTCGATCCGTCAATCCTGGAACGGTCCTTTATAAGATCGTATATCTTACCAATATCCGTATATTCCTTCACCTTGAGTGAGGTATGATAGAAGGCTCGTACATCACCTATCTCTTCTTTCAGAGCATTGGAAGCATAGCTGTCAATATTCACGAGTATCGTCTCTGTGACTCCCAGGGTATTTAGTACTCTCCTGGTGGATCCTGGAACCGAACCCATCTTCGTGTAAAGTAGAGGGGCGTTGAACATGGAGGCCACAACCGCCCCTTGAGCGGCAGAACTAAGGGCCAGTCCCTCTTTGACGTCCTTGGTCTGTTCCCATTTGTAGGCTACCGTGAAATCGGTGGGTTTGGCATTGTCATTCAGATTCACCACGCTCACCGTGTACCTCCCTATGCCGAGCTCCTGGATATTGGCCACCTTGGTCTGCTCGTCGGATATGTCCGCAAAGATCTCGGCTCCCGAGGGACCGGTAACAATAAGGCCCAGATTCTGGGAGGAATCATCCGACTCCAGGGTGAACTCCGCGTTTCTCGTGGAGAACGAAGTGGATTCTGGCAATGGTATGTCCACTCCGGGATATATCGTTACATCGATTGTATATTTTGCCTCGGCATCAGCAGGTGTCCGGGGATCGCCCGGCCGGGGAATGTCAAGGGCGGGTCCTTCAATTTCCAACGTCTCCGAATCATCTTCAAGTCCCTCTATCACCTCTGCCAAAGCGTCCATATCCTCGTCAAGGGACATCAACTGCTCCGTTGGCATGTATGTCACCGATGCACGCCAATCGCCGCTGTGGTAAACATAAGAGCCTATGCTCTCTTTAGGACCTGACAACACGTTCCAGTTCTCCGATGCACCCACCTGGCCTATCTCCATGTCATATAACTGGAGGTCGGGATCCTTTCCCCTCTCGATGAGATTATTCACCTGTTCGGGACTCCAGTCCTCGCCCCATGTCATGTATGCAGTTACGTACTTGTAGCCCTCCTCTATCTCGAAATCGTGATCGTTGGGCTGGACCGGATTCGGCTCCTTGGTTCCCTGGAAGCTGATCCTCTCCACCTGCTTGTCGGGTGTGGTACCGTTGATGGTGCCCTCGGTGGCCACCTTCTCGAACTCATATTCCTCGGATACGGGCACCAGTACCGCCTTTCTCGAGTATTCCCAGTTATGCAGGGCGATCTCCGCCGCGGTCTCGTAGGGATCCTCGGAGCGGATGGTGTGACTCCTGTTGCCGCCCCACATCCTCTCCACCTGCTGCTCGTCCGAATCATCCATGTTCACGTACTCCACCATGTCCAACCCGCCGGATACGGTGAGAAAATCCTCCATGTAGTACTCAAGGCCCTGGAAGTCGTTGTAGGTCCTCATGGTCTTGTCGTCCGTGTCGAAGGGAGGGTTGTAATACAGGAGCGGGTGGGAGAATATTGTATCGCTGGCCTCGTCGTAGAAAACGGATGCCGGGACAGATGCGAGATATGAATAATCGTCGAGGTAGCTCGAGCCGTCGAAGCCGACGAAGGTAACCTTGTTGCCCACGGCAACGCGGTTCCATGACACCGAATCGAAGGTATCGGTGCTGTACGCCCTGTCCCCGGGTATGCCCTTCTCGAAGCATCCCGTGAACAATACGGTCATCATAAGCAGGACGATGGCGCATGCAAGCAGCTCTTTTCTCATGTTCTTTCTCTCCTTCCAGATGAATACAATTCAATTATTTGCCAGTACCTTTGGACTATCCTGCTAATACGTTTTCTTTTTTTCCGTCTTATATTGTCAATGGTGAAACGCTCGACAGGTAGTCGAGCTTTTCAGCTTGACAATGTGCGCGGAATCGCAGCCCGTAGGGACCGATTCCGCTGCATCTACCCCGCGCAACAGACCTCATAAATACTAGAGAATGACTGGAATATGCATCGGAAGCTCAGAGGTTCCGTATTATCTTCTGCCTTCTGCAGAACGGGCATTCCACGGAGGAAGGAACGGTTACGATCTGGCCGCGGTAAGCCTTCCCGCACCCTTCGCAGGTTATGGTCACTATCCCCAGGTCCCCCGGGGTTGTGGCCTGGGGTTCCACAGGTGGGGTTTGAACCGGAGGGGTATATGCCGGAGAAGTGCTGTTGGGTGATGTGGGCTGAGGGATCGAGGGAGGGGCAGGGTAAGTAGATCCGGGAGTGATCGGTTGAGTGGATGGCGGAGTGGATGGTGGAATGGATGGCTGAATGAACGGCCGAGAGGATGGTTGAGAGGTCGACGGCGAGATTGAAGGGACATACGCCTGCTGGAAGAACGAGGGGGCGTAGCTCTGGGGTTCCAGCGATATGTGGGTCGATGCCGAGGCGGTAGAGTACAGGCCGTAACCACCGGCCGGTTGCTCGGAAATCGTTGTAGACGGACCCGGCGATGAGGGACCGGCGGCAGGCTCCTTTTCATCGCTCATTGCCGCCATGCACCGGTCGCAGAAGACGAGGGGGGGCTGGACCGGGGTACCGCACTTGATACAGGGATTTCCTGAATCCTCCCCGGATGTTATTATCACAGTACCTTCCTGAGCCGCACCGCATTTCTGGCAGAAGGCCGCATCCGGTGTCACAAGGGATTCGCCGCAACCGGTGCACCCTGGCACATCCTGTACCGCAGCTTCCCTCCCGGGCCCGGGCTCGCTTGGTTCGGAACCGATCGCATCGATCCTCTGGTCGGCACCGCATATCTGGCAGAATTCCGCCTCCGGAGGGATGAGCAGTATGCCGCACTTGTTGCATTTTCGGGCTGCATCCGCTGGTCTCTCCACCCTTCGCGTCTCCTTCGGCTCTTTCTTCAGCGGTCCTCCGCACTTGTAGCAGAACTCCGCATCAGGCCGGGTCTGTTCCCGGCCGCAGGAGGGGCACTTGATAGGAGAGGGTGCTGCGGGGCTCACCCTGGCCTTGTGATGCTCTTCCCACGCCTTTCGTCTCTGCTGCTTCTTTCTGAGCCTTTCTAGGACGTCAATGGTATCATCGTCCTCATCGTCGTATTCAAAATCGGATTCTCCGTACTCAGCTCCATATCCCTCATCGCGCATGTCCCCCTTCCGACTGATGCTTATGCAGGAAATACCACACCCGAGCATTATCAATCCCATCATGACTGTCAGATACCAGGGAAAGCCCGGTCCCCATGTTTCATCCGGTTCATAATAAACATCGAAACCAGGATAATCACTATCATCATATCGAAGGATCTCACTATTGGAACCCCAGAAACTATCGCTGGGATCGTGGAGTCCCAGATCCTCCCTCATCTTTTCCGAGCTCCCTCCCTCGATCGAATTTCCCATGCTTCCGAAGAGATCGTCCATCGCTCCGGGAAACATTAGCATCATGGCAATGGGGCCGGAAAAGATGACCACGCATCCGGTTATACCCGCTATCATGACCACGAAACCGGGTATCAACCGCAGACCTGCGATTATACCGAGGACCATGAAAATGACAGTCACGACCAGACTGATTATCAATAGGATACGGACGACTCCGAATGTGTCGGTTATGCCATTGGAATCCCACTCAAGGGCCGAATCTTTGCCGAAAACGAGCGGATCGTCGTATTCGACCTCAACCGGGTCCATATCTCCAAAATCATCCCTCGATCTTAGAGTCATCTCATCGAATGAAAAGTCCATGGAGGATTCGATATCCTCTTCATATATCGGATTCATGGCTGGCATGGACATACTTATACTAGAATCGTTATCCCAGGAATACCATGAATTGCTCCTAAGTGCGAATAAAAGGCCAATTATGATGAGTATCCCAAGG
>CAYRFL010000116.1:0-13012 GCA_964423515.1 uncultured archaeon | reverse complement strand
GAGGAAGTATTAACATGTCCCGTGCACTGAGAGCTGTTCTTATCTCGATCATCCTGACCCTGCTGGTTCTCCCGGTGGGTGTTCTGGCCCCCAAGACTACCATCGTACAAGACCATCTTGGTGACGGCAAGGGGTCCATCGATGTGGTTTTTTCGAAAGGAGGTACAAAGACGGTGGAGGTTCCGCTCTACTCGAATGCCACTTATGACTTCTGCACTCTGGAGATCGCGGGGAAACCCTACGGGGGAGAATATCCAACCAACGTATCGGTGGATATCGGTGGTGACGGCACCGTGGATTGGGAACTGATGAAATCGCTGGGATCCATCGACTCCTTCGACAGCGGTGAGACCACGCTTCGATACGATTTCACCGGTGATGAGAAATTCGACTGCCAGGAAACCATCTCCATCCCGCAGAAAGCCGAGGTCACGTCTGCCAGTTTCAACATCACACCCAAGGGAGGCTACACGGAGGCGCTTTTTCTGAACATCGACCGTGTGGACCTTATGGCGGGGATGGGAAACGAGATGTGGTTCGCCGCCGATGCCGAGGCCCTGATAAGACAGCACGTGATAACCGAAAGCGTTGACGTTTTCACCAATTCGGATGGCCTGAACAACAGCAGACTGTCGGCTCTGGCAGTGGACGAGGATTTCGTATATGCGGGCTCCGAGACAATGGGGGTGAGCATATGGGACAGGGCTCTGGATGATTTCTCCCAGTACCGATGGGACGAGGATAGCGTGCCTGATTTTTCCAATGAGGTCCGATGCCTCCACAGCGATGGGGAGTGGGTCTATATTGCCACCGGAAGCGCCCTTTTCGTGTTCAAGAAGGACGAAGATTTCGGTCAGTTCCAATCCGCCTGGGAGGCTGAGGACGGAAAGCTCGAGAGCCTCTCGATAAACGATATAGAGACCTGGGAGAATCTGGTGTTCTTCGGAACGGACTCCGGGGTATCCGTATACGACAAGGTTCACGACCAGTGGAGCCAGCTCCATTCCGGGAACGGGCTTCCATCCAATAACGTTCAGGATATGATAGTGGACGGAACACTGCTCTACGTCGCCACGGACCAGGGTATCTCCAGGTACAGCCATCCGGCCGGAGAGTTCATCACGGATATCGGAAGCTCCCATCTTCCAAGCAGCTGGGTTTCCGGTCTTTCCCAGAACTCCACCAGTATATTCGCCATATCCAATTACCAGGGATCGGACGCCGTCATCGAGATCGAAAAGATATCCGGGAAGGCGTTAAGTGGACCGTGGTCGGAGGACAACAGCGAAATAAGCGAGAGCAAATTCGACAGGATCCTGTTCTTCGACGGCTACCTGTACATATCCACGCCCTCCGGGGTCTTCCGGGGAACCGTTTCGGATGGCGCCTTCGAGTATATACCCCTCACCAACAATCAGATAGGTGGCAATTCGGTAACGGCGATAAATTACGACCTCTCCGAGGAGATCCTTTACATTGCTACCGAAGCGGGGATCTCGAGATACGACCCTAACAAGCAGATGTTCATCGAACCCTGGCATAAGAACAACGGCCTTATCAGCAACGATATCGTCTCTATCGTGTCCACGGGTGTCACCATATATGCGGGAACGAATTCCCAGGGAGTTGCGAGATGGTCCAAGGTCCAGAAGGATTGGCTGGGTCCTCTGGACAGGTACTCTGCGCCGCCGCTGGCCTCGAACAAGGTAACTTGTCAGACACTCTGGGAGAGCACTTTGTTCATCGGTCAGAAAAAGGGACTTGACAGATATCTCATCAGCAGGGATACCATTGTGGACGAGGATTATGATCCCCGGTGGAACGAGGAGACTTTCAATGCCACTAACCAGCACGGGGTCAGGATAAACGACGTGGCCGCGGACGAGAATTACGTGTTCACCGCCCATTCTCCGGTGGAGAACCCCCAGGGAGCCCTGGTAACGGAGGGAGGGCTGTGGATATTCAACAACTCTGACAAGAACTGGCTGTTCGTGACAAATCACAGCGCCGAGGCGGGAAATCTCTCCGATCCCGACGCAAGATGCCTTGCTCAGAACGACACGCATCTTTTCATCGGGACCGGCAACGGCCTGACGATACTCAATAAAACAGGGTTCAATACGACATTCATCAATCTATCGACTCACCCGGATTTTCTGGGTGGTGCGGTCAACGAGATACTGTTCGACAACGCGACGACCCCCGTTCTGTACATGGCAGTCGGGGCGGTTCTCAATGAAACGCTGGGCTATGAGGTCGGGGGAGGCCTTCTGGTGCTCGAACTGCCGACCGGGCAGGTCCGCACCCTGCTCAACAGCTCCAACTCGGACTATCAGATGTCCTCCGATCATATCAACTGCCTCGAAATGATGGATGGTAAATTACTGGTGGGCACCGAGAACGGGGGACTGCTCAGGATCGACCTTGAAACCTTCGCGATCCTCGATCCGTCCCAATCCCTGGGCGAGCGCCAGTTCCCATCGGGCCTCACAATAGACCTTGGGAATGACGGAGATCTGGACGTGACCTATCCGCTCTTCGACGAGCCGGTAAGCGTGGATGCAACAGAGATCCTGAACGAGCTGCTGCATTATTCATACGACATATACACCGGAGAGGCCAACGTTCCCATGGCGAGGATAGCCCTGAACATATCCATCCGACCCGATACCATCGGAATTATCGAGATCTCGGAACTCAACATCAGGTTCGACGTCGATTACAGGACGGGGGATTTCTCGAATGTGGTGAACAGTTACATCGCGGATATGCCAAAAAAGGGTGGGGATAATGTCTTCATGCTGCCCATAGAGGTATCGACGACCTCCGCCGGCATTGTGACGCTGAAGGACCCGGTGATAGTGTACGGCCTCACCAATCCCCCGATACTGAAGATATCCTCCCCGGTATCCGGGGGCACGTACTGGGATTCGGCACCCATCACCTTCGATGCACAGGGGACCCTTGATCCCGACGGGGACCCGCTGGAATACTGCTGGACCTCGGACAACGATACTGAATTCAAGGGGAACAGCAAGATGTTCGAGGCCCGCCTCCATCGGGGATGGCATAACATAACGCTCAACGTTACCGAACCCTCGGGTAGGTTCTACCTCTCCAACGTCATCATATACGTCGGCGCCAACAAGATGCCCTCGGCGGTGATCGAGTCCCCCAGGGATAACTCTACCTACTTTGCCGACGAGATCATAACCTTCAGCGCCGAGGGAAGCTCGGACCTGAACGGCGACGAAGTGACCTATCACTGGCACATAGGAGAGAACGTGAACGAGACCGAGGAGATCCAGATAACGCGAAAGAAGGTCGGTTCCGGAAAGACACTGGAGCACGTGTTCGAGAAATCGGGTTATTACAACATATCGCTGGTCGTGACCGACGGATCCCTGGAGGACGTTCAGTACATGAACCTGTACATCGTCTTCCGATACAACGAAACCCCCCTTCATGAGGTATTCGAGACAGGCATGATGATGGGGGTGGAGGTCATATACGATGTCGTACACTCGAGCTACAAGCACGCGACAAAGCTGCTGAGCCCGCTCAAGTATCAGGACATGACAGGTCTGGGACCGGAGGAGGATAAGCTCGCAAAGATGAAGGACAATCAGACCCACATCGGAGTGTTCTTCAGCCTCAGGACGACAACGGAGCGGTCCATATTCAACGAGACACTGAACGTATCCTACGGAAGCCAGGAGGAGTATCTGGACAACGTCAACCTCTCCACCTTGGGACTGTATTACTGGCAGCCGGAGGTGAGGGACGAGGATGACGAGTTCGTCGAGGAAGCCAAGTGGGTCCAATGTCCCGTTATCGAGGAGAACCCGGAAACGGGATACATCTTCTGTGACATTCCCCAGCAAGACAGGACGCAGGGCGAGGATACCGTATTCATCCTTCTGGCCAATATCACCTCCAAACCGGAGAGACCCTTTCTCTTCGAAATGCTCACCCCCCGGGAGGGCGGAAAGACCGTCGTGGTAACGGATGAGGGGCTCCTAATCCACCTGAACTCCACCACCAGATTTCTGCCCAGCACCTTCGATATGAAGATCACCAGGGGAAGCGAACCTATAGCCCTCAACCATACTCCCGCATTCGGCGATGACGGTTCGAGCGTTACGTTCAAGATGTTCGACCTTGAGTACAGTTCGGAATATACCATCACCATCACCTTCGTGATGGACGAACACAGACAGGTATTACCGATCAGGGAATTCAAGTTCAAAACCGAAAAGGAACCGGATCCAGTGCAGGAGAGCATCGTCTGGTATATCGTGGCAGGGGCGGCCGTCGTCATCATAATGGGCGGACTCGTCTATTTCTTCCTCATACGCAACGCCGATGAAATGGAGGAGATCGAGGATGTGGAAGTCCTGTCCTGTCCAAGATGTGGTCTGATACTTGAAGGAGAGGATGTGGAGCTGTGTCCGGAATGCGGCTTCGACATGGAGGAGAAGGAAGAGACCGTCATCGAGGTCGAGTTCATCAATTGCCCCGGTTGCGACGCGAAGATCGACCACCGTTCCAAGATATGTCCGTTCTGCTCCCTTCAGATCAAAGAGGAAGAGGTGGAGGAAGAGGGAGAAGAAGAGGCAGGTACTCTGGACGATATGCTGGAAGTGGAGGCAGCCCCCGTGGACGAGGGAGTGCCTTTTGATATCGAATGCCCGACCTGCGGTACCTTGGTCGAAAAGGGGATGGGCGAATGCCCCGCTTGCGGCGAAGTGGAATTCGGCGTTTAGACCTTTTTCCGGCGGGATGCAGATGACCCCGAAAGGCGCCATCCGGACACGGGAAGGGGGATCTATTTTCTGTGGTGAACTGCCCAGAGGCTGCATCCTATGCGCGGGGGGTGCGAAGATGGTGCTTCTCATCACCGGCGTTTGCCGTATGGGTTGTTTCTACTGCCCTCTATCGGAGAAGAAGGCTGGAAAGGACGTCATTTACGCCAACGAGCGTAAGCTCACGGATGTCGACGAGGCCCTGGAGGAAGCCGATGTCATGAATGCGATGGGAACGGGCATCACTGGAGGCGACCCCCTGGCGGTGGCGGACAGGACGCGGGATGCAATAGAGTCCCTGAAGGACCGGTTCGGGCGCGAGCATCACGTTCACCTCTATACCATGACCATCCCTTCCGAAGAACTTCTATCCGAGTTGAGGAGAGCGGGACTGGACGAGATAAGGTTCCATGTTCCGGTGGATCACTGGTCGGCGGAAGCCCTTCGGGAGTCCGGTTATCACCGCGTGATCGGTACCGCAAGGGACCTGGGGCTGTCCACCGGAATAGAGGTTCCCGCCATTCCGGGGATGGAGCGTCAGCTCGAGGAACTATGTCATTCATCCATGGATTCGGGAGCGCAGTTCGTGAACCTGAACGAACTGGAACTGAACTATATCAATTGCGACGCCCTCCAAGAAAGAGGGTATTCGACCAGATCGGACGTGAGCAGCGCCGTTGCGGGAAGCCACGAGACCGGAAGGAGCATGGTGGAGCGGTTCTCCGAGATGGGCGGGGCAACGGTCCATCTATGCACGGTGGCCTTCAAGGACGGCGTGCAGCTGAAGAACCGGATCGGCAGGCGGGCCCAGCGTGTAATGAAAGGATACCACGAGCTCACCGAGGACAATACGCTCATAAGAGCGCTCATCTTCTGTCCGCCCACACGGGAGAGCATGGAGGAACTCAGGACCCGCTTCGAGATAGATGCGGAGATGATCGACGTCGATGAGAAGAACGGCTGTCTGACCACGGCCTGGTACGTGGGAGAGGAGATAAATCCGTACATAACATACAAGGTGGCCATCATAGAGGAATATCCCACGCATGATGCGCTGGAGGTCGAGAGACACTACCTGGAGAAATGAGGGACGCGATTTGAACGCCGCCATTGCAAGAAAGGTCTTCGTCGTAATAGCCCATACCTTCCCCGGGGGCGATCAAATCAGGCTCGACGATCTTCCCGGCTCAGGAAGATGCGACGAACTGGTCCGATGCATCACTGCGGCGCTTCTGGTATCCAACGACGTAAGGCGGGACAGCGAGATATACCTCATCCTCGGGGATGGGAACGAGGATAGGATAATCGCATTCAGGGGGAGTACGATACGGAACCTGAATCCGGATGAGAGGAGCACCGCCGCCCTTCTCAGGAAGGCATTGGCCCGGGAGTCGTTCATATTCGACAAGGAGGTTCACCCGGGCATATTGCTCATAACCGGAGGAGCAAAGGAACTCCTGGCGGGATTGAAAGAGCGTTTACTGCTGATACATCTGCACGAGGAAGGGGAAAAAGCAGGTCCTTCATGGATCTCGACCCGGCTAGCGGAAAGGGGGCCGAACTGCGAGGGGATCGGCGTCATCCTATCGGACAGGCTGAACCTCACCCCGGAGGAGATGGATATGGTGAGAGAGGTCTGTCACGAGTCCATATCTCTGGGACCGGTGAGCCTTCATTCCCACCAGGCCGTCATAGTGTTCCACAACCTTCTGGATCGGATGACGAAGATATGATCTGATGTTAGGCGTTTTACCCGAAAAGGGATGTTCTTACGGGGCCGCGGGCCGACAGGCATTGCGCGGCCCCTTCCCAGGGTCACTTCAATGATATCATTATTCAGAAGGGTCGGCGTCCGCCGACCATGCGGCCAACGGCCGCTTCTTATCGTTATGTTTTTTATGTGGTGGGCCTGCGCCCATTTCATTCCGTTGCATCGGAGATACAACTGCGCCCGCAGGGGCGTTACCCTGCGGACATGCGCCTACACCACCCCTTTTCCACCCCCCGGCTATCAGGCCCCCTTTCCTCGTGTCAAAGCGTTGTATCGGATTCGATGATCCTATCATTCAGAAACGCCAAAACGCAAAACACCGGTATAATAATAATGAAATATAACTAGATCGATATAACCTGTCAATCAGGGACCCGATCGAAGAGAGTACCCGATGAAAAAGTTTACATCAAGATAATTGTTATTATCAACAATGATCGCGTTTCATACGGAGGTGTGAATACTATGGAGATCGAGGAAGAGGGGGATGATATCACAATCGACGTGCAGGAGCTGGCGGACCGATGGCTCAAGGAGGGTGTTCGCAACGAGAGAAAGTTCACCGAGGATTTCCTCCAGGGAGTCACGGGACTGAAGAGAAAGGCAGTAGCAGAGCTCATATCCGCCGGGTATGACACACCGGGAAAGCTGCTCGAGGCCAGTGAACACGATATCTTGAAGGTCAAGAGGATACGAAAGAAGACCGGTGCGGCCCTACAGGAGCGGATGGAGAAGCTCAGGAGGGCCCACGAGATCGTGAGGCCCGTACTTCGCAAACGACGGAAGGAAAGGAACAAATGGATCGCAGCCGGCATCGTTATCACTCTATTCCTCGGAGGAACGGCGGGACTGTTCATATGGTATACGAGGGACAGCGATGGCGACGGGGTCCGGGACGTCGACGATGCATATCCACACATCGCGGCCTTCCAGGACGAGGAGGACCTGATACGATCGTTCGAATGGGTCGAGATCGAGAGCGGAACGTTCTTCATGGGGGCGGAGGAGAGCCAGGACATCCCTGCCGCCAGCCCCGTGCACAGGGTAAGCATAACCCGGGAATTCGAGATGATGCGCTTCGAGGTCACCCAGGCCCAGTGGAGGGCGGTGATGGGAGAATGGGACAAGAGCGTGATGGACCATTATCCCGACTACTATGATTATTTCGGAGAGGGGGACCAGCATCCGGTTTATTTCGTATCATGGGACCAGTGCCAGGAATTCGCCCGAAGGATGAACGAGAAGGACCCGGAGCACAGATACAGGCTCCCCACAGAGGCGGAATGGGAATATTCCGCCAGGGCCGGCAGCGATACATCCTTCTACTGGGGGGAGATAGCCGATGAGAACTATGCGTGGTACGAGAAGAATTCCGGGAAGCAGACCCATCCTGTGGGGGAAAAACTGCCCAATGCGTGGGGATTGTACGATATGGCGGGGAACGTCGGGGAATGGTGCAACGACCGGTACAATGTGACCTATTACTCCAGCAGCCCGGAGAAGGATCCCCAGGGATCGGAAAGTGATGATCAGCGGGTGTGGAGAGGCGGAAACTGGCACGATTTCGAGATGCGGACCGCCGTGAGGAGAAGCGCGCCCCCGGATGATCAGAACGAGTTGCTCGGTCTCAGGCTCGTGAGGGTCGAACCTTAGAGGGATCGTCAGCTGATGGTATTCGTGTAATATTACAGTTCATGAACCAGCCATCTTTAATATCGCTCCCTCCAATGATTTGATCTGTGGACACGCGTTTCCCGAAACGAGAGAACGAATGACCGGGACGGCAGAGATGGGGCGGAATACGGCAGAGAACCCATGCCATGAACCCCGGAATCGTCCGATAAAACAGATGATAAAACTAATATAAAATCCCCGCACTTCCGTTAGAAACCGCGGTCATCGCTTGATATCGACGGCAGCCGTATACCTCCATTCCAGGAGGATGTCAGTGACCGTCCTATGGAACGGTGTTAACAATAATACCAAAATGATGAAAAAGCATAAAATAGTAGAGATTATTGAAGCGGGAAATATGTCCACACAATGGAATATCGATTCAATCTATAGACGTTACCCGGTATACGAGGTGTAATGATGAAAAAGATATTTGCGAGCATGGTGGTTATCGTTATGATGGCGATGGCTTTCCACCATCTTTTCGTTCTGTACAATGAGAATGACGATTCAGGAATGGATATCACGCTGCCTCGAGAGCACGATGGCGAGACGGATACCGCTCCGGCGAACGAACCCGTGGCCGAGATGCCCGAAGATATCCCGGGAGCGTATCAGTACGAGGATATCGATACCAGCGACATCATACTCCCGGACGGTTCGATAGATCCTGCGATGTTCCAGGAATGGAAGGAAAGGGTCCAGCGCGAGAACGACCAGATAAGCAATCCGGCCCCGAGGGAAGATTCGAGATTCCCTGTCACCACCGCCACAAGCATGGCCTTCCTCTTCCCCAACACGTGGCCCAGGGTCATGTATCTCGAGAACTATTCCGTTGTCGGAGTGCTCTTCGAGGATTCCAACGAGAACGGGATATGGAACACGGGAGAGGTGGGAGTACCGGGGGCACCCGTCCATGTTTACTGGGGACCGGGAACCACCAGGGAGATCATGCCTCCACCCGTAACCTCCACGGCAGGCCAGTCGCTGGGAGCGTTCTCCACCTACTTCATAGTCACCGAGACCCAGGAAGGCAACTACAGGCTGAACTTCAGCTTCAGGGGTCTCACGACGCCGAACGGGACAGCCTACTACGAACATACGCCCGGCTCGCCGCCGCCCTCGGGGCATTGGCTTGCCCGGGAATCTTCCACGTGGCCCCCGTCGCCGGTGGCCGAATTCGAGGCGCAGATCTGGCACGAGGTGCGAATCGATTACCAGGTAACCTCGCCCGAGATCGACGATATCGAGATAGGGGATATCCTGGAGATCACGGGAACACTTGAGGACAGGGACCTGGGCTGGGGTTTGAGCCAGAAGGTCCTTCATATGAAGTTCGACAACAATCCCATATATCCGACGACGGTGGACACGTCCGGTACGGGTACGTTCTCCTACCAGTACGTCATCCCGGAGACCATCCGGGCCGGGAAGCACACGTTCACGGTGGAATTCCAATCCACTTACATTGACGCCGACACACACGAACGGCCCAATTATTTCTACAACGACAACTCCTCGACCATAGAGTTCAAGGTACATCGGACCACCGAGTTCATCATAGATGACAAGACGGTATACAGGACCGATACCATCAATATTACCGGGGCCATCGTGGACAACATGGGCGAGGGACCTGACACCACCATAGCAAACGAGACCTTCCAGTACGAGGTCGTCATCAACTGGGGCACGTCGTCCGACCTCTACTACGAGCCCGGTCTCGTATGCACGCCTTACCCATCCGGCAATTTCTCCAGGCAGTTCACCATAAAGAAGACCCAGCCGCTCACCCGGGTCAAGGTGACCTTCCACTTTCGGGTGAAGAACGCGGAACACGGTGCGACCATGTACTTCAGGGAAGCTTCCAGCGAGGCCTACTACACCGTGAAGGCGAGAACCATAATCGAGCTGCATATAATGGACAAGAACGGAAGGGAAGAGCGCGATACGGTGAGCCGAACCGGCAGCACCAGTACCTTCAAGATCAAGGGAGTCCTCTGGGACAAGGACCTCAAGGACTCATCGGGTCACTGGACGAGCCCCATCGAGAAGATGACCATTCAGGTCTGGTGGGGTGACAAGCGGCTGTATCGGGACTCCAAGCAGAAGACGGATCCCACTACCGACCAGTTCGGAAGGTTCAGCGTGGATCATTCCCTGGGAATAGAGGATCCCATAGGACCCGTCGTGGTCCGGGCCAGGATGGAGGACACGTACTGGTACAAGGGATTCGACACCGACAGCTACAGCGGCGACGGCGTTTACTTCGGGAAGGTCGTCGACGTGGTGGCGAAGACCACCATCGAAATAACTGGTGGCAGCGGTATCAAGGGCGAGAACCCGGTCATCAAGGGAAGGTTGTACGACGACAGGGGATGGAAGTACGGTATAGGAAACAGGACCGTGGAACTGTACTGGAAGAAGACCAAATTCGCCCCCCTGGGCTCCACCATCGGTCAGACCCTGACGGACCACAAGGGGAACTTCGAGTTCAAGGAGTTCCAGATACCCAAGACCCAGTCCGTGGGAGAGGCCTACGTCGTGGGGATATTCCGGGGCTCGCCCAAGGTGGTCCATTCGAAGGACAACCAGAAGCATTTCAGCGCCGGCGACGCGTACGATTACACCGAGTCGGACGACGTCAAGTTCAACATATCATCGTACATAACCGTGACCATTGACCCAAGCATCCTGAACGGGTCTCGCTACACCAGGGGAGATACCATCAAGATATCGGGAGAGGTGGTGGAGGTGTTCGAGGGCAAGAGAAGCTCGCCCCCCCGCTACGTCAAGGGCGTGCAGGTCTCGGCCCACATATACTGGGACAACTTCGAGAAATCCCAGAAGCTGCCCGATATAACCACCGACGATTTCGGGCAGTACGAGATCGTGGCCACCGTGCCCAAGAGCCTCCTGGTGGGCGAATACATACTCAAGATGTACTTCAACGATACGGAGAAATACCGCACCAAGTCCGAGTACCTCGATTCCCGCAGCATCGTCATCGTGGCGGAAACCTACATGAAGATGATCGAATCGCCCGAGGACATCACGGGGGACGGAGTCGGCGATATCGGTTATACCAAGAGTAATTACGAATCGGGATACCGCTACAGCCTGCTGATCCTCGAGAAGAACACGCTTCTCAACGAGCAGATCCCCGTACCCAACGGCACGGTGACGCTGACCATCACGCTCTGGGACGACAAGGGCGGCCGGTACATAAACACGACGAAACTCAAGACCGACGTCCGGGGAAGGGTGGACTTCAACTTCACCGAGTTCAAATCCAACGAGGGCGTGAACATAGACGAACGGGGTCTGGGCGCATCCGGAAAGGCGTTCATGGAGTTCAAGGGGAGCAATTACCTCACGAAGTCCGATGAAGAGCTTGACGTCAATTTCATGCCCCGACCGCCTAAACCAATACCGGACGAAATATGGGACTCCCCCGCTTTCTGGGCGGGTCTGGCGGTCTTCGTTGTGATACTCATCATCGTCATGATCATCCTCATCATGTACCTTCGAAGGCGCGCACGCATCAGGGGCATCAAGAGGATCATCAAGAGGGCCGCAGATCAGCTGGTGGCCGGCAACGAGTACACCGCCGTCATCTTCAAATCCTACCAGAAGCTGGGGATGCATCTGAGGAAATACGGTTATCTCAGGAGAGAGGCGGAGACCTTCAGAGAGTTCGAGGGCGCGGTTCGCCATGCCCTTCCGGTGGACAAGAACAGCCTGGACGGCTTCCTGACCATCCTGGAAGAGGCCCGTTACAGCTCTCACGAGATCGGGGAGACCCAGAGGAACACTGCGGTGAACAACCTGAGGGGTATCGAACATTCCCTCTCAATGGTCCAGATCGACGAGGAAGAGGCCCTGCGCAAGCTCGAGGAGAGCGAGGCCGACTTCGTGGAGACGGAAATCGTGCTGAAAAAATAGGAGCGGCCGGGGGTTGTCCCGGTCTCTCCTTTTCGGCCATATTACCGCTCCTGGGCCGGCGGCTTGGCCGACGAAAAAAACAGAAATACATAACACCTAAAACATTAAATATCATTAGAAAGATACTGCTCGCGCACGGTAAATACTGGGATTTCTGATATAGGGGAATAGAATATAATTCATACCGATAGGGTGGAAAGATGATAAAAAGGCTCATCGCACTGAACATCGCCGTCGTGTTCCTGATAATATACGTGGCCTATCCTGCACTTCTCGCTAACGTTTCCTCCGGAGAGGACCCAAAATTCCTGGGTTTCAATGACTCCGACCGGGACATATCCCATTTCGTATCCGATATTAAGGGAAACGGCAATTATACCGTGAGGACCGTCGTAACGACCCCCACCATCTTCGAACAGAACATGGTGGACCCCAAAACGACGCTCTATATCGCCGCCGGAATAGAGAAACAGTACACCGAAACGGAGATGACGGCGATCGAGGAATTCGTCAAGGCGGGAGGTCATGCGATAATTGCCGATGATTTCGGGTACGTACAGCCGCTGGCGGACAAGTTCAACATCACCTATTACACCGGTCAGTTCTACGACCAGAAGTTCGACAAGAACGTCGCATTCCCCATATGCGATGCCGTCCTCGGCGTGGACCAGGGCCAGTGGGTATTTGACGAGAACGCGGAGCCCAACCGTGCCGACCAGATGACGGTGTGGGACGGGGATAACAAGGATGGCTTCTGGGATGACGACGATCACAAGGACGGCCTCGTGGACGAGGACCCACTGGACCGGGTCGATAA
>CAYRFL010000115.1:0-13021 GCA_964423515.1 uncultured archaeon | reverse complement strand
TTGTAATCATCGAGGTTCCAGTTATGCCTGTCCATCTCGTAATAGTCCGTGATATCCCGGGAGAACGCCTTGAAGGACAGGTCCGAGTAACAGGAGATGGTCACGCCTTCCCGGTTCAGCTGGGTGAAAACCGACGGGATCGTATTTCCCTCTTTGAAATTGGCAACGACATTGAAGAGCGAAAAGCCGTCTACCCCGGTGAAGGCGGCTTTCAGTGAAGGGACGGTTACGGCATCTATTGAGTTTCGCATGTACCCGTAGGTTGACCTGTTCTGGAGTCCGTTGAGATGCGGCATCAGATCCGGGTCGGTGGCGGTCTCATATCTCAAGCAATCCACCAGCAAGATATAGATCCTGCGTTCGGTATGGGCGTATGGAGATGGAAGCCGCCCGTCAGCACTCAGATTCACCGCTTCCGGGTGATCCCCTTCTATGTTGATATCCCGATGTGAAGCATCTCCGCCGGTCTGAAAACGATCTATGGAGACGGATGCTCCTAGCAAGACCGTGAACAGGAAAAGGATCAGAATTGCTCGATGCTTAAACGGGATTTCCGACATGTTCTCATTACCACCACGATTATTTCTTTGACAGCAACTGTAGAAAAACAGCATAACGGAATGCGTCACCGGTATATAATTCTTCATTGGAAACTCCAGCCAAGTGAGTCCCAATTCCAACATGATCTTGGAATACCGAGATTCATCCATCTTCCCGATCATACTCACTATCACCCCTGCGATCAAATATTGATAGCACCGGATCTCCCTTACCACATCTCCACTTCCCTACATCTACACCTTCCCGTGAAATTGGTCGAAAACGTATTAACATAGTTTTCTTCTGTCCGTAGGAGCACCATCACCAGGGGCGTGAGACCATGAACACTACTGAAAATTCGAGGACCGGAGAACCTGCAATGGTAATAATGAGCAAATTCGGGGAGATCGACAAGGGCATGGACGTGGACCCGGCCCTCACCGAGGCGGCCAGATGCCTTCAGTGCCATGCTCCACCGTGCCGGAAGAACTGTCCCGCGGGCATAGACATTCCGGCCTTTATCCGCCGCATTCGGGAGGGCGATTTCGCCGGGGCTGCTCAGAAGATACGGGAGGAGAACCTCTTTGGCGGGGTCTGCTCCAGGGTCTGCCCGGTGGAACGGCTCTGCGAGATGGAATGCACCCGGAGAAGGATGGACCGTCCCGTGAACATTCACGGCCTCCAGAGGTTCGCCACCGACCACGAGGAGAATAACTGGAAGAAGGAGACGGCGGTGGCGCCCCTCAACGGCAGGAAGGTGGCGGTGGTGGGAGCCGGCCCCGCCGGTATGGCCTGCGCCTTCGAGCTGCGCAAGATGGGCTTTGCCGTCACCGTTTTCGAGAAGCGAAAGGCACCCGGAGGTATACCCTCCTGGGGGATCCCGTCCTTCAGAGTACCCAGGGAGATAGTGAAGGACGAGGTGGAATACGCGCTTTCATCCGGCATAGACCTCGTATGTGGTACTGAGATAAGGGACCTCGACGAGCTGGGGGATCACGATGCCGTGTTCCTCGGTAACGGCCTCGGCGTTGACATAGAATACCCGGTGGAAGGTTACCCCGATGTCCTCTATCATTCCAATTTGTTTCTGGATCGGGCCCAGCGTGGCGATCTTTCCTTTCTCGCAGGCAAGAGGGTCGGTGTCATAGGCGGCGGCGACGTTGCCTTCGATGTTGCCCGCACAGCACTGCGCTACGGAGCGGAGGTCACCATCCTCTACAGGCGGACCTTCGCCGAGATGCCTGCCGAGAGCGATGAGATAGAGGCGGCAATAGGCGAGGGCATCGATTTCAAGCTCCTCACCACGGTCACATCCATGGAAAGAAGGGGCGACGGCGCGGTATTGGCGAGATGTCAGATAATGGAGCTCGGCGAGGCGGACCGGTCCGGCAGGAGGCGGCCGAAACCCGTCAAGGGAGAATGTTACGACATGTCGCTGCATTACTTGGTTTCCGCCATAGGTTCCAAGCTGAACATCGAATTCCTGTCGCGGAACGGCATAGATCTGGACGGCCGCGGAAGGGTCAGGGTGGATGAGAACATGATGACATGCAGGCAGGGAGTGTTCGCGGGAGGCGATCTTGCCAATTATGATAACACCGTCGTACTGGCGGTGGCGGAGGGCAAGAGAGCGGCCCGGGCCATCTGCTCCTATCTGGGAGGTGATGCATGATGTACGATTACGGCGATCTGTCCGTGGAGCTATGCGGTGTCAGGTTCGAGAACCCTTTCGTGCTGGCCGCAGCACCGCCCACGGACGAACTTGACATGGTCCGCCGGGCCTTCGAGATGGGCTGGGCCGGTGCAGTGTTGAAAACCACCCATGTGGAAGGGGCGGAGGTGGACCTGGTCTATCCCATGATGTCTGCCATACACCACGGCGACCGGCGAATAGGGGGCCTGGGTAACATCGACCTCATCTCCCATTACGGTATCGAGGAGGTGGAGAAGCGCGTCGGCATCCTCAAGGAGGAATTCCCCGAAAAGGTTGTGATGGCATCCATCATGGGATCCCGAAAGGAGGAATGGCAGGAGCTGGTGAGAAGGCTCGAGGACGCCGGCGTGGACATGATAGAATGCTCATTCTCATGCCCCCAGGGCTCCATGGGAGAGAGGCCCGGCGCAATGCTGGGTCAGGACGGCGAGGCGTCGAAGACCGTTGCCGGATGGGTGAAGTCGGCGGCCAGGAGGGTACCGGTCATCATCAAGATCACACCGCAGGTGGCCTTCATTTCCGAGATAGCGCGACTGATAAAGGAGGGCGGGGCCGACGCCATATGCGCATCCAACACCATCCCGTCCCTGATGGGCATCGACCTCGATACCTTCGTCCCCTATCCCAATGTGCGGGGTAGATCCACATACAGCGGGCTCTCGGGATCGCTCATCAAACCCATAACGCTGAGGACAATTTCCGAGATCAAGAAGAACGTCGATATCCCCATCACGGGGACCGGGGGCGTGACCAACTGGAAGGATGCCGTTGAGCTCATGCTGGTCGGGGCCACCAACGTGCAGATATGCACCGCCGTCATGCATTACGGTTATCGTATAATCGACGATCTCAGGGTCGGTCTCTCGAACTATCTGGCGACCCATGGATTCACATCGCCCATGGAGCTGGTGGGGCGCTCGCTGCCGTTTATCTCCACCCACGACGAGCTGGAGAGGCGGCCGGATATAAGGGCCAGTATAGACGAGGAGAGATGCGTGGGCTGCGGCCTTTGCCACCTGGCGTGCCGGGACGGGGGTCACGGAGCCATCGAATTCGACGAGGAAACGAGGCTCGCGTCGGTGGACAAGGAGAAATGCGTAGGCTGCAGGTTGTGCCGCACCGTATGTCCTGTTGATGACTGCATATCCATGGTCTACGATGAATGATCTTCTGTATACGGGATCGGGGGACGGCAATGTCGAAGAGATGGTATGCGGAGCACAAGAGGGAACATTATTACAAAAAGGCTAAGAAGCAGGGTTACCGCTCCAGGGCCGTCTACAAGCTCATGCATATCAATGAAAGGTTCTCCATCCTGCGCAATGGCGACCGGGTGGTGGACCTGGGGGCCGCCCCGGGGGGATGGAGCCAGGTCGCCAGGGAACTGGTGGGGGAGAGCGGAAAGGTGGTGGGAGTGGACCTGGACCATATCTCGCCCGTGAAGGGCGTCGTATTCATAGCGGGAGATATGACGGATGACCGCACGGTGGAGCGCGTTCTGGCGGAGATGCCCGAGGCCGACGTCATAATATCCGACATGTCGCCCAATATCTCGGGGGTATACTCACTGGACCAGGCGCGATCCTACGGGCTCGCCAAATGCGCCCTGGACTTCTCGGATAGGGTTCTCCGGCCTGGGGGAAAAATGATAACCAAGATATTCGAGGGGGAGGATTTTCCAACCTTTCTGAAGGAGGCGAAGGAGCGCTTCAGAATTGTGAAACCCTTCTCTCCAAGGGCATCCCGCAGAAAGAGCTCCGAGGTATACGTCGTATGCATGGGATTCCTTCGGAAGAGAAGTGATGAATGAAATGTCAGAAAAAAGCCTATGTTCCGTTCTCAGACCTATCTTTTCTTCTCAATCTCGCAGATGCGCAGGGCCTCCTCGGCAGCCCGGTAGTGCGGTCTGATGTCGAGGGCCCTCCGGAAGCAGTGAATGGCATCCTTGTACTTGTTGATCTCATAGAGGGTAATGCCCTTGTTGTAGTAGAACTCGGGATTCTTGGGATTGAACCTGATGGCGTGGTCGTAGGACTTCAATGCTTTCCGGACCTTCCCGATCTTGATGTAGGCGTTGGCCAGGTTGTACCAGGCATCGGCATAAGCCTTGTCAAGCTTGATGACCTGGTTGTAGGCGTCGATGGCCTTCATTACGTCATTGGTGGAATTGTAGGCGGCCCCGAGATTGTACCACGCCTCCTTCTTGTACGGATTGATGTCCAGTGCCTTCTTGTAGCAGCTAATGGCATCCTCCGGCTGCCTGCTCTGGAAGAGGGCGATCCCCTTGTTGAACCATATATCGTCCCGATCCCCTCTCTGCCTCAATGCTTCGTCATAGTACTTTATCGCCTCGTGGGCCTGGTTCAGCTTGATAAGGGCGTTCCCCAGCGCGAACAGGGCCTCCAGATTGTCGGGGTTGAGGGCGAGGGCCTTGTTGTAACATTCGATGGCCCTTCTCGCGTCATTGTCCATCATGAACTTGGCTCCCCGGTCCAGCCATTCACTGTCCGAGACAAGGCGCCCGTCCTTCTTCCGGTCATCCATCTTGAATATCTCCACCCCGAAATGCCCCGTTTCTCGGGTGCCCGCCCTCTCGTCGATGGGGATCGTCTCGGTGTATCTCAGGTTCTTCTTTCTATCCAGCAGCCCCCGGGCATTCTCCAGCCCTTCCTCCGCCCTTGGGTAGTTGGGCTCGATCTCCAGCGCCCCCTCGTAACAGGCGATGGCATCCTCGTATTTCTTGAACGTCGAGAGTATCTCGCCCTTCTGGAACCATGCCCGCGCGCTGTCCGGGTTCGCGTCGGTGGCCCGGTCGAAGCAGTCCATCGCCCCCTGCGGGTCGCCCGTGTTGATAAGAAGAATACCGTATGCGATCCAGGCGTCCTCGTGATCCTCGTCTATCTTCAGCGCCTTCTTGAAGCTCCTCTCCGCCTTGGGGTAATTCCCGCTCTCCATGTAATCCTCCCCGATATCCACCCATTCGTCCGCCTCATCCTCATCCTCGCCATCTCCCTCATCGCGGCCAAAATCCCTGCTCTCCCTGCGGCCCCGCATGATGGCATCTCTCTCCCGTTCCAGTTTCTTCGCCCTTTCGATCTTCTCTTCGGCCTGGCTCTTGTTCCGGTAAGCCTCGTCATCGTCGGGGTGTATCTCCAGCACCTTGTCATAGCAGGCTATGGCATCCTCGTACCTCTTCACCTTCGCCAGGAGGGAGCCCTTGTTGAACCAGGCATCCGGATTGTCCGGATTGATGTCGGTCACCTTGTCGAAGGCATTGACCGCATGGTGGAAATCCTCCATCTCGAGCTGTACGAGTCCGTAGTTGTTCCATCCCGATTCGCTCTTGGGATTTATGTCCACGACCTCTTTGAAGCATTCGAGGGCGTCGTCGAGCATCTTCAGTTTGTACAGGCAAAGGCCCCTGTTGAACCAACCCTCCTCGTGGTCGGGATTCATTTCGAGAACGTCGTCGAACCTCTCGATGGCCTCCTCAAAGTGGCCCTCGTCGATAAGCTCCTCCCCTTCCAAGAGCAGCTCCTTAATGGGATCGTATACCATGAATTCACCCGTGCCGGATTGCCGATCGTGCCAAAGGTTTCGCGTCAATGGAAAAATCAACATGCCAAATATGTTTCCTTGGCTGAAATGATTCAACCTGGTAGGCGTGTTGATATTTCCCTTATTGTTATTAAATTTTCTTGTGTTTTTGGAAATTGCTCTGTGAGATTCAGCCCAATTCCAAGCATCATTGGAACGCTCCTTCACCACATCTCGGTCGATCATCATACGACTTTCCGCCAAAAAGTTTTTTCTCTCTGGAATCCCTTAACCCCTTTACCGACCCGGCAGCTTGCCAGGCCGATCCGGTGGGGTGACCCCCGGCCCTTACGGAGGTTGTGAATGGACGAGAAGGATGTGGTTATCGTCGGCGGCGGACCGGGAGGTCTGTCCGCCCTGGTATATGCGGTACGCAACGGCCTTGATGCTATCCTCATAGAGAAGGGGCGTTGCGGCGGCCTTGTCACCGAGGCACCTCATGTGGACAATTACCTGGGAGTACGCGGATCTACCGGCCTGGAACTGGCGGAGAAGTTTCGCGAACACGCATCCGATTACGCTTCATTGAATGAGTTCGAGGAAGTAACGAACATTGAAATGAGCGACGATTCCTTTACCATCACCACCAGCAAGGCCGGTTACGGCGCGCGAGCGGTGATAATCGGTACCGGCTCCAGGCACTCCATGCTCGGGGTACCGGGTGAGAGAAAATATGCTGGAAGGGGGGTATCGTACTGCGCTACCTGCGACGGCTTCTTCTTCAGGCAGAAAGAGGTTGTAGTGATCGGAGGCGGGAACACCGCGGTAATGGATGCACTGCACCTCAATGAGCTGGGATGTCGCGTGAAACTCATCCACAGGAAGGCGGAGCTGAGGGCCGAATGCGCCCTCAAGGATGCCGTGGCCGATACCGATATCGAGACGATATGGAACTCCGGGGTAATGGAGATACTGGGAGGGGATGTGGTCAGTGGTGTGAGGATCCGGGACATGTCCGGAGATGCCGAGCGGGAGATCTCTGCTGAAGGGATCTTCGTATCGATAGGGGAGATCCCCAACAACGGTCTGCTTCTCTCCTTGGGGGCCGAGGTGGACGATAAGGGCTATGCCGTCACAGATCCATTTCAGAGGACCAGCGTCAGCAGGGTTTACGCCGTTGGGGACATTTCAGGGGGCGTTAAACAGATCGTGGTGGCATGCTCAGAGGGTTCCGTGGCAGCACTTGCCGCCTTCGAGGACCTGAAGAATCCCTACTGGTCCACCTGCAGTCTGCCCTCGGCTGAAAAATGAAAACGGGGATCACATATGAGCGATTACACCAAGGCCGCAACGGCGAAGACCGAGATACCCGAATTCGGGGAATTGACAGTGATACCCAGCAGGGGGCATACACCGGAAGTTGAGATGGAATACCCCGAGTTCCAGTCACTGTGCCCAGTTTCGGGAAGGCACGACCAGGCCACTGTCATGATAAGGTACCTTCCCGGGGACGGACTCCTGGAAGGGAAAGCGCTGAGGGACTACCTCGCCTCCTGGAGGAATTGCAGGAACTGGCAGGAATACATTACGGAAGAGATCGCAGAGAGGCTCCACGCGGCGTGCTCGCCAGTGTGGCTCGTGGTGGAGATCGCATGGGCGCCACGCGGCGGCATCTATGCGAGGACGGTCTCAATGAGGGGCGAGCTCCCATGAGAAGGGAACTGACAATAAGCCTCGGTAACGACAGTATCGCTGCCACCCTGCACAAGCCCGATACAGAAAAGATCCGAAGCCCAGAGGGCTGCGTCATAACGTGCCACGGGCTCCTGGCCTCGCGGGAAAGCCTCAAGGCGGTGATGGTGGCGGAAAGGTGCGAAACCATGGGGTACTACGCGCTTCGCTTCGATTTCAGGGGCTGCGGCGACAGCGACGGGATCCTGGAGGATTCCATTTCCTCTCAAAGGCTCCATGACCTCGAGGCGGTGCTGGCATACGTGCGGAACGACCTGGGGATCCGGAGGATCGGGCTGTTCGGCAGCAGCCTGGGAGGATACGTATCGCTCCTTCTGGCGGGAGTGGACGGGGATATCCACACCATCGTGTCGGTCTCGACCCCCCATTCCATGGCAGAGCTGCTGGAGGTCGAGATGGGGGAGAGGGGGTACTACATGATCGACGATATCCGTATCGGCGCCAATTTCCTCCATGACGCCCGCCTCTTCGACTCCCGGCTCCACGGTACCCTGGGAAAGCTCGATGCACCGGTTCTGCTGGTCCACGGCAGCGACGACGCGGTGGTTCCGGTGGAGCATGCCCACAGGCTTTTCGACTCCATCCGTACAGACAAGAAACTTTTGATAATGGAGGATGCCGATCACGGCTTTTCACGGGAAGAGCACCTGGAATCTCTGGTGGGAGAAGCGGTGGAATGGTTTGCTGAGAAGCTCGGATCCTCCCCCGTTGGCGATTTCCTCCATATCAGAACCAGTAAGACCGACCAATAGATAGGCACAGACGGTTGATAATACCATATACCCAACCGTGCGATCCGCAAAACCGTCATAAAGCTTATTAGCCATTCCAACCTTAATCCGCGCCATGGATCCTCTGGTCTGGGTGGGTGTCTTCCTAGCTCTATTTCTTATTCTTGTCGTTGCGAGAAAGAGCCTGTGGCTGGCCATGTTCCTGGGGGCCCTGTATCTCGGCATATTCAGCCCCGGGCTGAGGGGGATCCCGGATGTCATACGTGAAACGTTCACAGACCCGACGATACTGCTCCTGGCCCTGGCCATCGGGATCATCCCCGTTATCGGAGGTGTCATGGAGCGTTCGGGACTCATGGACGACCTCGTGAACAACCTTCGGATGAACCAGAAGACATTCCTCTCGGTGTCCCCGGCGCTTATAGGCCTGCTCCCGATGCCCGGTGGTGCGCTCCTGTCCGCACCCCTCGTACAGAGGGGGGGCAGGGGAGTTCCCGACGACCTGAAATCGGCGATAAACGTCTGGTACCGCCATCTTTTCATACTCATCTATCCCCTTGGAACCCTTCTGGCCATCACCAAGGTGGCCGGCATCGACCTATACGTGGGTGTTCTGTACACGATTCCCGGATTCCTGGTCCTGTCCGTACTGGGCCACCTGACCCTTATAAGGAAGGTGAAGGGGACGGTGGAATACAGGGATAACTTCAGTCTGAAACGACTTATCATACCGCTTTACATCGTTCTTGCTGCCCCCGCCATTCACATCTGCCTCATGTACGTCTTCGGATCCATGGGCGTGTTCACCGAGGTAAGGACGGAACTGGCACTGGTCATCGGAGTAACCTACAGCCTCCTCATCTCGCTTCACTTCGGACGGATCGGAAAGAGGGACATATTACCTGTTGTGAAGAAGATGAAACCGTGGAATTTCGCCCTTATAATCCTCGGTATGTTCTTCTTTCTCGGCATGTTCCAGGCTTCCGAGGGGCCAGCGAACATTTCGGGCCTGGACGTTTCGCCGACGATACTTCTCGTCGGGGTCGGTTTCCTGCTGGGAGCGGCTATGGGAAGGGTGACGGCACCGGTGTTCATCCTCTATCCCATATACGTGACCAAGTTTGGTAATATGCCCTTGATCGCTTTTTCAATAATGTACTTCGCGGTATTCCTCGGTTACGTGATCTCTCCCGTGCACCCATGCCTGATAGTGACAATTGAATATTTCAAGGTCTCCTACAAGGCGGTAGTAAAGCGCCTCGCCGTTCCCATGGCCGTGGCTCTGGGGATCGGATTCCTGGCGGGGGCCCTGTTGCTATGACGGGCGCATGATGAACATGTGCAGGCAATCGGCAAGTGGATATGGTCGAGTATCGGCGAATGAACCTCTATGATGGATGAATGAGCGAATAAAGATGATGGGTGAATACCATGAATAGCAAGGAAAAGGATGATGTCGTATTCGCAAGGCTTTTCCCGGGGGAAAGCATCCATACTGGACTTGAAGAGGTGTGTAAGGAGCGCCGGGTCGTCAGCGCCGTCGTGCTCTCCGGGGCCGGGCAGCTCAGGGAATGCAGGCTCGGCTTTTTCAGAAAGAAAAGCGATTACCGCCCGGAACTGTTCGAGGGACCACACGAACTGCTGTCCCTTTCCGGCAATATTATCCGGCAGGAAGGAGAATACAAGTTCCACCTGCACGCCGTCCTTGGCAACGAGGGAAAGGAGGCCATTGGCGGGCATCTCATAGAGGCAGTGGGTGAGATAACCGCCGAGATCGTTCTTCTGAAGTCCGGGGTGGAGCTCCATAGAAAGCTGGAGGATGCGACAGGGTTGGAAGGACTGTATTTCGACTGAGCGGAATGCTGCGGTATGATTACAGGCGGGCTCGCGTCCCAGTAAACTATTTATCCCCGCCCTCGCATATCTGCGTATATGTTCCCTGTCCCGCGCGGTGGCCGCAATGCTGCCGGCATCCTCGTATTGATTCTGCTTCTCACGTCCCTAACCTATGACAGTCCTTCACATGACGTGGGATCTAAACGCGGAAAGGCGGGAATTGACCGCTCAATAAATCCCCGGCAATGCAGATCGTTCGAGATGGACGAACGGGGAGGGAACATATCGTTCCTGGAAAATATCACTCTCAACGGAACGAACTTACTTTACCAGGACCGGAACATTGCGATAAACGGCACAATATCCGTTGGGAACGCATCTACCCTTCGTTTCCGCAACTGCACCATCGTCATGAACGCTTCGGCGGGCAGTATGTCTGATATCGATGTCGGTCCGGGATCATCCCTGATACTAGAGAGCGTAGCGCTTGGCGCCATGGGGACCGGCAATGCCTATAACATCACCTGTCAGGGCTTTCTCTCGGTTTCGGACAGCTCCGTGGAAGGGTTCAACAACATGTCCCTTGTGAATGCCTCGGCGGTCCTTCGTTCATCCTCGATCATCACGGCGGGTTCAGGAGCATATTTCCTGAACAGCGAGGCAGACCTGTACAATACGACCATGGATCCGGGTAATTCCTGTATCCGGGGAGGAAGCCAGGTACGCCAATGGGAGTATCTCCTCGTCGAGGTCACTTCATGGTACCTCGGAAGCGTGGAGGTCGCATCGGTGTCCGTTTCCAATGCCACCGACGAGGTGGTCTCCACAGGTCGGTCCGGTGCGGATGGTACCGTCCCCCTTCTGACCATTGGTACCACCATCCACGGTACAGGGGAAAAGATCGATATGGGCCCTTTCGTCATCAACGTCACGCATCCCAAGTACCATGGAAATGAGACCGTGATCGATATCCGGGCCGAGACCTTCCTCTCCATATCCCTGGATCCGGTGCTTGGCCATATCGTGGGCCGGATAACCATCGAGGACGGAAGCGGCGTGGCAGGTGCGGAAGTTACGAATTCGGTGGTTTCGACCCTATCGGGCCCGGACGGTCTTTACAATCTATCGGTCTTCGCACGCACCACCTATACCATATCGGTAAGGAGAAGAAATCACACGGGCGAGAGCCGTCCCGGCATTTACGTCGCTCCCGGTAGAACCCTTGTGACGAATTTCACATTGAAAGAGGACCCAGTACCCTTCACGTTGGATTTCCTTTCACGGTCGATATACCGGGTTCACCGCCTGGGCCCGTATCCGATCCGGTTCAACTCCCGCCTCGATCCGGATACCCTCGATACGAGCACCCTTCGTCTGGAAAAAGAGAACGGCGGGAAGAACCTACCGGTGTCGTGTGCCCTTCAACTGGATGAGGGCGGGCTTATCGCGCGGCTGATGCCGGAGTCTGAACTGGATTCCTTCGCCTGGTACGAATTGACCGTGGGAGAGGGCATTCGTTCATGGGATGGAAGGAGTATTCTGTGGAGGGATTTCTCATACCGTTTCAAGACGGACTATGATCCTCTCGTGTCCACCGTCCCCGGCATCGGTGAAAAGAACGTTTCCAGAGGCAGCACGGTCATTCTTGAGCTTCGGATATCGGTGGATCGGGACACGGTTCACGAAGGCTCCGTTCTCATGACGGGACCGGGAGGGAAAAGGATCGGCGGGGTGGTAACGCTGGCCGGAAATACCGTGGTATTCAAGGCGAACGGCAGCCTTGATTTCAGTTCGGACTATAGCATCACCGTAACGGAGGCGCTTCTGGACGCCGACGGACAGTCCGTCTTTCCCGGAGGGATGCTCTTCAACTTCTCAACTAGAGAAAACCCGTTCAGGACTATCCTGCATATCAACGTTAGCACCATGGAGGGAGCCGGTATTCCGCAAGGATCCGATCCCGTACTGCACGTGAGGGGACTTGACGATGCTCATAACTTCACCGTTCCGATCCCATGGAACGGGGTGCTCGAGCTGGATAATCTTACCGCCGGTAACCACAGCTTGACGCTCAGGGCAAATGGATTCAAGAACCTGACGGTCAACCTTACCCTCAATTCAGACGGAAGGGAATACCTGGACATGGAGTTGATCGAAGCGGATACCCCGGACCCCGATGAGAACGGGGATGGAATGACCGATATGGGCACTCTCCTCGTGATAATCATCATCATGGCCATGTTCCTCTTCAGTATTCTGCTGATGGGTCTTCGAAGGGCTGATAGGGTGGTGAAGAGGCGGAGGGAAGGGATACAGAGGACCGGAGCTCCGGGGATGGATTCTTTCCAATGCAAGGTCGCTCCGAACCTGGAAGCGGTATCGAAAACCATGGAAGCGAGGGGATTGTCCATCGAAGGCTGCAAGAACGATGGCGAAAAAGGGAACGTGGATGGGAAATCCGGAGAGGCCGATGGGGGAGAATGATAACCGGGGACCTTCCACTGTCCCCGTGCGCTCACCGCAAATGAGGGGACTCCCAATTGCCACTCCCCGGCAATATGATACTGTTCCATCCTATTCAGTGTAGACCGCGGCATTGGCTCCTCGATAGTTCGATAATTGTTCTAGTATAGTTCGAACATTGTTCTAAAATGTTTATATATCGTTAGGGGGTTTTAGTTTACAAAGAATTGGATTTTCGAATTAAAACACATAAAGCAGGTGAAAAACATGAGACAGCAGATCGCAATATTGATAGGCGCCTTCCTGTTGCTCGTTGCCCTTTGCAGCGTGGTGAATGCGGGAATCACGGGCGGCGGCAGCGGCGACAGCGACGGCAACGGCGTACCTGACAACCAGGAACCCGGCAACCCCAACGCGGACAGCGATGGCGACGGCGTCTCCAATGGCC
>CAYRFL010000114.1:0-13029 GCA_964423515.1 uncultured archaeon | reverse complement strand
TTTTACTAATGATGGCCCCAGAAATTTGTTTAATGGCATAATAGACGAAGTTGCTATCATCAACCGCACCCTTTCACCATTGGAAATCCGCTCCCATGCCAATCGCTACCACTACAAGACTACCCTTCTGTCAAATACCATTACAATACCCAACAATCACACTCTGGATACACTTCATTTCAATCGTAACGTTCCACAGAATACCTACCTCAACATCTCCATCCACAATGCTGTCACCGATGATATCCTTTACCACGAATACAACGATAGCGCCGAGGGAACCATCGATCTTTCGGTCCTTGACCTATCGGACCAACCCGCCATCTATCTTGCGGCTTATCTGCAATCCAACGCCACAAAGACCCCAGCCCTCAACGACTGGTCCCTGAACTGGACGGAGAAGGTCGAACAGCCCGACATCGCGCCGCCGGAGCTCATCGGGAACGTGCCTTCCGATATATTAGTCACCGAGGACACGCCGGAGGAAAACATAACCGACCTCGCCGATCATTTCAACGACATCTATTCCGCAGTACAGCCCCCTACGTACGCCCTTCAGCAGGTATCGGACAAGGTGAACATGACACTAGCTCTGGACGGTACCAGACTCGACGTTGTCCATCTGGCCGAGAACTGGACCGGCACGGTTCGGGTGGTGGCCAACTGTACCAATATGTACGGTCTTTGCACTCCGACCAACATGTTCAACATAACCGTTACCGGCGTGAACGATGCCCCGGTTGTGGAATTGCTTACACCCTCTGATGGTGGGGTCATCCCAGCGACCGAGGCGGTGCTCCGCTGGTCCGCCTTCGACGCGGATGATGCTGTGGACGACCTCGTGTTCGACCTCTACTTCGGGAACAGCTCCAATACAACGCTCCTCAGGGAGAACGTGACCGGTTCGACGACAACAGTTACGAACCTATCCGACGGGGGGACATATCACTGGTACGTGCTTGCCCGGGATGGCGAGCTCACCGGGCCCTGCCTGAACGGCACCTGGCGCTTCACGGCGGACCTCGACGTGTCGGTACCGGAGGTGGACCTGCGCTCCCCGGCGGACGAGGCCGCCGTCAATTCCACGAGCGTCAATCTGTCCTGGATCGCTATCAACATCACGGAGAACGTAGTCTATCACGTTTACATGGGCGGTTCCGCGGGGAACCTGACGGAAAAGGGCACCACCGGCAATACGTGGTACGAGATAACGGGCCTTGCGGACAACGAGACCTACTACTGGAAGGTTGTCCCGGTGGCAGGCGGCCTCGAAGGGAGATGCAGGAGCGGAACCTGGTCCTTCACGGTGAGAAAAGGCTTCATTCCCGTCTACAACATCACCGCAGAGCTCGATGTTTCCACACTGACGATCGAGCACGGCAAGGGAGGGAACTTCATTCTATCCCTCACCAACAACGGAAACATCCCGACCGTGGTGGAGATAGTACCAAAGGGCGTTATCATAGGACTTCTGGATATCGACGACGCCATACTATTACCGGTGGGCAAGACACGGGTTGTTGCCGGTACCATCGGCAACACGTTTTCACTTACACCAGATGTTTATACATTAACGCTGGACCTGGTGATTCCCGTCCAAACCCTGACCCTGAGCTTTTTCGTCAACGTGACCGAGAAGGAGAAACCAGCGGATGACGACGACGTGACGCCCGGGGACGACGATGACGACGGGGATGGGAATGAGACGGGAAAGGGCGATGACTGGATATTCACTATGAAGATCGTCGGATTGCAGCTCTGGATATGGATGACCATCGTCGCTTGCGTCGTCATTCTGTTCATCGTGAGATTTCTCGTCATTCGACGCAGGGATGCAGCGTATGAAGATGATGAGGATTACGACGAGGAAGATGATGAGGATTACGACGAAGACGAGGAAGAAGATGAGGAATGGGTCGACGAGGGGGGGCCCCTTGGTCCGGTCATGGATGAGCCTTCCGGCCCCGGTGTGGATAAGTCGGGTCCGGGGAAGGAAACGAGCGGGGAACTTCCGCCGCCCCTGGATGTAAAAACGGAAAGCGGTGGTGCGGGAGAAGCGGCCCCGGCCGAGACAGAGGAAATCTCTCCGTCCATCAAGACCATCATCCCCGGTTACACCCTCACCGGAAAGCTGGGCACCGGCGGATTCGCCACTGTTTACAAGGCAATAGGCCCGGAAGGAAAGAAGTACGCCATCAAGCTGCCCAAGTTCATGGACAGCACCATCGATACCTCGGTCCTCGACAAGTTCAGGGAGGAGTCCGACATCTGGAAGAAGCTGAAGCACAAGAACATAGTCACGTTCTACGAGGGCGACGTGCGCCCCATACCTTACATGGTCATCGAGTACATGAAGGGCGGCAACCTCTTCGACCGGCTCAGGGGAGGGATTCCCCCCACGAACGAGGGGATCTCGCTCATCATGGAGATACTTTCCGGCATGTCATATGCCCACCGAATGGCCTCCGTACACCGCGACATCAAGCCGGAGAACATTCTTTTCTCCGTGGACGGCAGGCCCAAGATATCGGACTGGGGCATAGGCAAGTTCATGGCCTCCGAGAGCGTGAGCAAGACGGTGGGAGGCAAGGGGACCCTGGCGTACAGTTCGCCGGAGCAGATCAGCCCGGAGAAGTTCGGCGAGATAGACTGGGCCACCGACGTCTTCCAGCTGGGGATAGTGTTCTACGAGATACTGACGGGCAATAACCCCTTCATGGCGGACGACCCCGTGACCATCATGAGCCGCCTGGTGAGCCATACTCCCGCAGCGCCGAGCTCGCTGGTGCCGGAGATACCCCCGGAGGTAGACGCCATCATCCTGCGGTCCCTGGAAAAGGAGAAGGTTAAGCGCTTCTCCAGCGCCGACTCCATGTTCGAGAAGCTCAAGGAAGCCTTCAAGGAGAGGCAAAAGAACCTGGAGCATTACGGTGAGATGCTGGAAGCGGCCCTTGCGGACGGCACCATATCGGACGATGAGGATGTTATGCTCAAAGGGATGAGGAAGCGTTATGGTATCTCGGACGCGGAGCACGAGAGGATGGTGGCGGAGACTTCGGAAGTGGAGACGTGGGGGTCGGAATGAAATTTATTTGGCGTCGAGTAGTGGAAATGGGGCGTTAAACGGGAGTCGTAGGCACCACGGACCTTGAACGTGGAGACGGGGGACTCCCGATTCTCCGCGTCCGTAAAATATAATGTTAATCTCAAATATCGGGAATTCATTCCCATTAGCGGGAATAGCATGAACCTTCTGTCCGCATACGGCAAGGCGATCTCAAGCCACCCGTGGGTAGCCATAGGCGTCATCGTCATCATCACCGGTTTTTTTGGGTATTTCACCACCCAGTACGAGTTCGGTTCCGACGAGGATTCCTTCGCACCGGAGGACGAGGTGTCGAGGGCAAATATCGAGGTCAGGGAGGAGTTCGGCTCCCAGAGGGGGCAGCTCACCGTTCTCATCAGGTCCGATGGGAACGTCCTGTCCCGGGAATCCCTCCTTGCCCAGCTCGACCTCATGGAAAGGGCCCTCAACTCCAGCGTTTCCGATCTCATTGTTACAATGCCGGAGGACCCCGACGGCTTCTCCTCACCGGCCGAGATCGTGGTCCAGTCCATATTCTACATCAGGTCATTCTCGGCCTCGCAGGAGTATATGGGGAACGGGTCAACAAACCTTTCCTGTCTGGACAGGGAGAAGCTGATAAACGCGTTCATCGGAAAGGGATTTTCGCTCACTGTCGACGAGCAGAGAGAGGTCCTGCGCGGTGGAGAGGTACGGATAAAAATCGACTGCCTGCCTTATCCGCTGGTGCTGGATTTCGATCCGTACAGGCCGGAGGACCTTCCGGTGTACACCGCGGGCGCTCCCATGGCCGTGGCGCTGGAGTTCCTGCTCTCGAAGGAGTATGTCACAGGCGGAACGGCGGCGAAGCAGGCACTTTTCGTCATCTCCACCGATCCCGACCTGGAGCCAGCGAGGGCGCTGAAGGCCGAGAAGGAGCTGGATTCGATGGCCGAGGATGTGGAGATGGAAAACGAGGGGCTGAACTTCATTACTATCGGCGACGAGATAGTCAGCGAGAAGATAAACGAGGCGTCGGGAAGCTCAATGGGAACACTTTTCATGCTCGCCCTCTTGATGGTGATAATCGTCCTCTTGTTCGTCTTCAGGGACTGGTTCGAGATAGTCATTAACGTCGTTGCCCTCTTCATGGCCATAATATGGGTGTTCGGCACCGGCGGACTCCTGGGTTTTGAGAACAATCCCTCCCTCACGACAGTTCCCGTCCTGGTGATAGCGCTGGGCATCGATTACGGGATACACCTGACGCTGAGATACCGCGAGGAGGTCAGGAAGGGGAAGAGCGTCGGTGAGGCGATCACGCGGTCCGAGGCTTCCGTCGGGTTTGCCATACTCCTCGCTACCGTCACGACGCTGGTGGGATTCCTCTCGAACCTTTCGGCGAGCTCGCCCGGGATACGGATATTCGGGATACTCAATGCGGCCGGCATACTGGCCGCCTTCGTGATCATGATGACCTTCGTTCCCGCGGCCAGGGTCATCAGGGAGAGAAGGAAGGAGAGGAAAGGCAAGCCCCTTCTGCGTGAGAAGGGACATTGCGGGAACATATGGGGCTGGGCGGAGAAGAGAGCAAAGAAGCTGGGCATACGTGCACCCGGAATGGTGGGCCCGGAGGGACCGGGCATCCTCGCCAGGGTGCTGTCGGGAGGTGCGTCCCTGGCCCGGTTCCCGGCGATCGTGATAGCGGTGGTGGTGCTCATGACCGGGGTGGGCATATACGGGGGACTGCAGCTGGAGCCAACCTTCGATTTCCGCGATTTCCTGCCCGACGGACTTGAGGTCACGGATGCCACCAAATCCGTGGTTGACGATTTCGATTTCTCCTCGGAGGAAGGGTACGTCCTGGCCGAGGGCGACGTGACACAGCCGGAAGTGCTGCTTTCCGTTATAGACGTGAAGGAGAGGGCCTTGGAAGGCGAGGACGTGGTTTCATCCGAGCCTTTCGGCTCGCCCCTGGACCTGGGAGCAACGCTGACTAATCCCGCTCTCCCGACCTACGACGCCAATTTCTCGGCCGTGTGGCACCTGAATCTTGACGGGGATTTCGACGGGGTGATCGACGAAAACTTAACCTCCACCAACGTCTCGGCGGTTTACGACGCCATGTTCCTAGCCGACAAGGCACAGGCATCACGTGTGCTCAGAAAGGATGGAGACGATTATACCGGGATGGTGGTGAGGATACCGGTGAACAGCAGGGGTGGCGCGCGGGCGGAGGAGGTGCGTGACCAGGTCATATATGCGGCCGCACCCATGGAGGAGCTGGAGGGCGGTATGCTTAAGAGGGTGACGCCAACGGGGGGGCCCCTCGTCCAGCAGGCGGTCCTCGAGGCCATCGCCGGTGGACAGACCAGATCGATTGCCCTCACGTTCCTGGCGTCCCTCGTGATACTTACCGTGATATTCCTCATATCGAAGAGATCGCTACTGCTGGGAGTGGTGACAATGCTTCCGCTGATCATGGTCCTCGCCTGGACCACGGGAGGAATGTACTACTTCGGGATCCCCCTCAACGTGGTCACGGTGACCATCTCGGCCATAACCGTTGGCCTGGGCATCGATTACGGCGTCCACATAACCCAGAGGTTCCTGGAGGACCGGGACAGGGTGGGGGACGGCATATGCGCGCTTTCTGTCGCCGTCAGCCACACGGGGAGCGCCCTCTTCGGCTCCATGATGACCACCGTGATAGGCTTCGCCATCCTCTCGTTCGCCATAATTCCGCCACTGGCCCAGTTCGGACAGGTTACTGCCCTTTCGGTAACCTTCGCCTTCCTGGCATCGGTATTCGTTCTACCGACCTTGCTACTGCTGTGGCTGAGGGGCAATCAATGGTACAGAAGGAGGTTCAGGGGGGAGGAAGTACCCGAGATGACCGGGGAGTGCGTGGAGGAAAAGGTATAGATCGGTCTGCTCGATACCAGATGATCCAAATACACGCCTTGCCGGAATGCATTGCAAAAGACGGGGATGCCTGGACCTACTTCAAAGTCAAGGTGGCCCGAATGGACGCTGTTAAGTGTAAAGCCATCCCATTCTGGTACGTTTTTGCATTTTGTCAATGGTGAACGGCTCGTAATATAGAGCCTTTCAGCTTGACAATGTTTGCGGTATCGTGGGCCTGTAGGAAACAGGATGTTTCCGAGGGTTCAGTTGAGCCTGAAAGGATCAACGGAATGAAATGGGAACCTGAAAGGCCGATACCGCTAAATTGGGAGACGGTCACTATGTTCCCGTGTTCTTACGAAAACACAACTTCATCGCGGAATATTCAATCCTTATCGGGCGGGCCGGAGATATCCACATGTATCGTCGATTCCATGTCCAGTTCGCTGCGGATACATTCCTCGATCTCATGTACTATCCTGTGTGCTTCCACGAGCGTCATCTCATCCGGGAGCCTCACATGGAAGGTGAGTTCCGTATGCCGTCCGTACCTGTGAATGTGGAAATGATGAAGAGAGATCTCCTCGGGGTAAGTCCTTTCGGCGATGACCGTCACTTTCTTGATCAAATCTGCATTCGGAACCTCCCCCAGCAGGGGACCGATTGTACTTTTCAGGATCTTGTAGGTGGCATAGAGTATCAATATCACGATCATCATGGCCAGGACCGCATCCAGCCACCAGAAGTACCGTCCTACGAATATGCCTATAAGGATCAACAGGGAGGAGAACGCATCGCTCCGGTGATGCCACCCGTCGGCGATGACGGATTTCGAACCCGTCTTCCTGCCAACGTAGAAGGAATACTGGGCAAGGCCCTCCTTCACGACAACGGAAGCTATGGTCACGGCCACGGCCACTGTGCCGTAGGACACGGTCTCGTGGCCCCGGAGATTCGCAATACCTTCCAGCAATATGTTGAATGCTACCATACCCAGGAGGACCGCCACTACCAGCGAGGCTATCAGCTCCGCCCTTCCATGGCCGAACTCGTGTTCCCTGTCCGGCGGCTTGCCCGAAACCTTGATCCCCAGAAGAACGACTACCGAGGTCAGGGAGTCCGACAGCGTGTGCCACGCATCAGCCTGAATGGCGATCGAGCCGGTGATGATGCCCACCCAGAACTTGGCGGCGAAGAGCAGGCAGTTGACGGATATGGATATCCATCCCGCAGAATAGTCCAGCTTTCTATTGTTCGTCATTTCGTGGGCTCCGTGACATATCGCGAATCCCATTTAGTGCAATTGTTCTATTTAATCATTGCTTTGATGACATGAAGGACGTCAGGGTCAATTTCGACGGCGAGCCCATAGAGATGGGCACCTCGGAGGAGATCGTCATGGCGGAGTGGGACGAGGCAAAGTACGTGCTAGCCCTGGACTCGGAGGGTGCGCATTTCCTCGTATACATCCCCCACTTCTCGGAGCATACAATTGAGATAGAATCCCTCAGTGAGATGGCAAAGGAGAATATAATAACGAACAGCAATTACATCGCCATCGGCCTTGCAGTGCTCGTATTCGCCGGGCTCTTGGCCTTCGTCTTCAAGAAGGGACGGGGATAGGATCCTGCGGGAGGGATTCGCCATGGCGAACCCCAAATTCATTTCAATGAAAAGTTGAATTTATATCCCTGTTTGGACTCGATAATTACCGGGGTGTGCTTGAATGACCGACTACATAAGCGGAAGGGTACGCCGGGTCGTCGATATGGTCACATTCGAGTTGGACGTCCACCACAAGGACAGGGACAATATCGACAGTTGCCTTGAGAAGGAGACGGTGAAACTTGTAAACATAAACCGGTCCATCCTAAATCGTGCTGGCAGCAAGCAGGACTTCTCCGAACTGCGAACGAAGGTATGGAACAAGTACGTGACGCTTCGCGTTATCGGAAGGGACAACGACGACAGGGTGCTCGCCTATATCGCCTATATTCCCCATATCGTTATGGAAAAGAAGGAGGATGATTGTCCTGTCCCAGAAGAACATACTGGTAGTTGATGACGACGGAAAACAGAGGAAGATATTCCGACATCATCTAGAGAATACCGGTTACACTGTATTCGAGGCAGAGGATTGTGACGGCGGCATAAAGATCGTTAACGATAACGATATCCTCCTGGCTATCGTAGACATCGTTCTGGCGGGAAAAAGCGGTCTCGAATGTCTCGAATTCATAAGAGAGAAATATCCCGACATGAAAGTTATCATGATGACGGGATCAATACCCAGGGAGATCGCAAAGGACTGTCTCAATATGGGGGCCGACGAACTCCTGGAGAAACCCATCGGAAAGAACTAGCTCATCGGTAGTATCGAGAGATTATCATTCACCAGCAGTTAGGGAAATGGATTTTATACTCGTTCCCGCATCGGATATCCTTCCCTCATCGTTCTCCATACACCATCAGCGGTCATCTCACCGGTCAAGCCGATCGAGGAATCTCTCGTCGAACTTGGCGTTGTGCACCATCAGATAACCACACCTTCTGTGGATCTCCCGCTTGCCATCATCACTTAACGTGCAATCTGGTCCAATCGCATTTACCTCCGTTTTCCGAACCGGGTCCAGATAACTAGGAAGGTGGGGAGCACGAAGACGGACGAAAGGAAACTGAACAGAATGGTCAGAGCGGTGATCCCGCCGAATTGCTGCAGGGGAGGCATAGGCGCGAAGACAAGTATCCCGAACCCGGTCACGGTGGTGATGGTGGTCCCGAACAGTGCCATCCCAGTATGACCCACAGTGCTCCTGATGGCCTCGTCTATTCTATCGAAACGCTTCATATCCTCAAGGAAACGGGATGTTATATGAATGCCGTAATCGATGCCCAGGCCGATTGTCAGCGAGGTCACCATGAGTGTCATGACATTGAGGGATATGTCGAGAACGTACATGGTTCCCATTATCCAGATAACGCAAAGGGCAATGGGTATCATGGTAATTGCCCCCAGTGCGAACGACCTCAACCGGAGCCAGAAGATTATGGTCAGTATGAGGAAACACGCGATAAATGTGATGCTCAGCGACCACAACAGGCTGGCATACATGGTGTCCCGCATGTTCTTCATGATAACCGTATTGCCGGTTATGACGGAATCGTCAGTGAGTCCTTCCAAAGGCGTTATATCCTCTGCCAGTTCACCAATCATCTTATCGATATTGTCATCACTGGTCGGATCCACATTGACCGAGATCTCAATAATGGTGCCGTCATAATCACCCCCGGGGGTCATATGGAGCATTGTAGCGATAGAGGCCGATGCGTTGGTATCGCCGTACAACCAGGCATACAATGCCTTGATATCCCCACGTGTTGCATCGGGGGCCGGCACCCCTGCATCGGTCATGACAGAGTTATACAGTATTTTGAATTCGGGGGAAAAATACCTGTCCGGAACACCTGTCAGCGTCTGATTCGTGGCCCAATCGGCCATGAATGACAGTATCGATTGTACCGATGGTCGACTTCCGTGCACGATGACCGTCTCGTCATCCGCCATATTCTTGATGGAAGTATCCACTGCAAGCAACAGGTCCGGATCGGTAACGTCTGCCTCGATGACAACGAAAACACTCTCGCCCTCCACATTGAGCATATGGAACTCTTCCATCATGAAATTGATGTCCTTCGTGATTTCCAGGTCCTCTGGTAGAAAATCGTTGAAATCGAACGCGGTACTGACATTGAGGGCACCGAACAGAGCACCCGAAGTTATGATAACCACTACAAGAATAACGATGACAGGATGATGCTCTGCAGCCGTGGCTCCGGTGGACAGCAACCTGTCAAACAGGGTCAGGTTGCTCTTCTTGCGTGGTTTAGCGGTGGTGGAATTGGAGACAGCTTCTATCCGCGCCCGGCGCAGGGTCTTGATCTGTTGTATTGCCGGTACGAACGTGACCATGATAATGAAGCTTGACACGATGCCCAGAGCGCTAAGTATGCCGAACTCGCCCAAAAGTGCGATGGGCGATGCCATGTTGGAAACGAATGCTATCACGGTGGTAATCGTGGTCAGGAAGAGGGCCATGCCCACGTGAGTGACGGTCCTGCGAATGGCATTCCTGATATCGGTTCCCATGGCCGTCTCCTCCCGGAACCGCATGGTGATGTGTATACCATAATCAATACCCAGGCCAGCAATGAGCACGGGTATGACCACGGTCATGGGATTGAAGGTGAAACCGAACGCCGATCCGAATCCGTACACCCATATGATGGCGAATACCAATGCCACGATACTGAAGACCATATCGAAAAAGTTGCGATATATCAGGGCCAAAATGACAAGAACAAGAATGAATGCCAGTGGGATGAGGATCATGACCGATGTCATGCTGGCCTCCATGATCTGGTCGGACATGATAGTCTCACTCATGACGGTCATTTCCGTAGTCGAAAGGTCACTGTCACGGACGATCTCATCCATGCGCCGTTCGGACTCGGTAAACTCATCCTCGGCACTCTGATGTCCTGCGCGGATGCCCGTGCGGTTCAAGTTGACCAGAAGTATGGTGCCCTTTGCCTCGAATCTGCCGCCGGCCGGATCGAAATCCTCGGTCAGCATCATGCTCATGCCGCCCGTAACCTCCGGCGGGATCTGATCTGTTGTGAATATCTGCTGAAGAATCCCCTTCAACTGTGCCTTTGTGATACTCTCCAATGCTGCGATCTTGGCGGATAGGCTCCCGTTGAGGACGGGCATCGGCTCTGGGGGGCCGGTGGGCTTGGCCGTGGAATTGGTGGCATCGAATCCCGATGTCGTATTGGCTCCGGATTCCCTATCACCGGAAATCATGACAATATCTGCCAGCATGACCGCAATGGAGCTGAAACTAGATTCCGGCTCTTCGGGATTGGCAAGGGTCGGTATGATGACCGAATCATTGGCTAACGCCTGCTGCATCTCGAGCATCTCGACAAGTGCTTCGGGAGTCAGAAGGTTGTCATCGGTCGATTTGACCAGGATGGATATGCTACTGGTGCCTCTGGAATAGTCCGACTGAACAATCTTCATGGCCTCGCTCTCATCCGTCTCGGTCATGAAAGCCTCTTCGGAATAATCAGAGTCAATTCCCTTGAAAACAATGAAGGATAGTGCTATGATCGTTGCCAGGACAATGGCAATTATTGTCGTTAGGGGAAAATTGGATACCAATTTACTGATGTGTTTCGTAACCATCGTTTTCACCTCGTTTTAGGTTGTATATCGTCATTCGCTATCTCGAGATCACGGTCATCATGTTGACAGATCGGCCGATATCGCCCTTTCGAGAATATCGAATGTGTTCATGATCTGTTCCTTTTCCCCGTTTGACAATGGTTCCAGAATCTTTGAAACCTCGCCCATGAGCCTTGAAAACGCCTTCGACATCAATTTTTCTCCGTCCCGGGTGATACTGACGTGAACGAGCCTTCTGTCCTCTTCCGATCTTTCGCGTTCCATCAATCCCTTCTTCACCAGCTTGTCCACCATGCTCGACATGGTGGGAGGGCTCACCTGGTGTGACCTCGCTAGTTCGCTAACGGTCATGGGATTGTGGGAGATCATCTTCAGGATATGCAGCTGGTTGGGAGGAATGCGCATCTCGTGAGGCGGCAGCCTGTTCTTTACCGCATGGGCAAAGGTGTGCATCACCTGAATCATTCTCTCTGCCAGCTCTTTCGAATCAACGGGACCATCATTCATATCATCACCACTTACTTTGATTTCCTCATCATTAGGTCATCTAACTATTCGGCAATATAAATAGTTACCTACATAACTATAAAATGCGAAGAATGGAGAAGTACTAAAAGGGAAGTGCGGCCACCGGGGAAGACCGGTCTGCTGGGGAAAGGAGCAGGCCACCATCGAAGTCTAGCAGAGGGCAGCCGGGATCCCTGGTTCACCCGGAGGAACGGAGGAGAGCTGAAGTTATCCGTTGAATCATACTCGGATTCATTTATTCTATCAGGGATCGGGCATACTTCGTCTTTATGTGCTTTCTCTGTTGTCGACCATCCCATCCCTTATTCTCAATATTCTCGTATCTCTGGTGGTTTCCATGTCATGAGTAACCATTATTATCGTCCTTCCATCATCGTTGACCTCGTGGAGCAAATCAATTATGTTGGCGGTAGCCTTCGAATCAAGATTTCCCGTAGGTTCGTCAGCTAGAATTAGCTTCGGATTGTTTGCTAATGCGCGGGCGATCGCCACCCTTTGTCTTTCGCCTCCTGACAGCTCGGAGGGCAAATGGTGGATCCTTTTTTCCAATCCCACCATCTCCAGACACTCTTTTGCCCTTTTCGATCTTGAAGACTTGTTCAATCGTTTCCCGTGACCCACCGTTCTCATTGCGAACTCTACATTGTCCAAGGCTGTCAGCGCTGGAAGAAGATTGAACGTTTGAAAAACAAATCCTATCCTCTCAGATCGCATTCTGGTCAGCGTCTTATCGTTCATTTCCAAGGTGTTCTTTCCATCGAGGATTAGTTTCCCCTTGCTGGGGGTATCCAAACAACCTATTAAATTGAGAAGGGTCGATTTCCCGGAACCGGAGGGGCCAATGATCGAAACGAATTCCTTTTCAGTAACCGATACATCCAGACCCCTAAGTGCATCGACCGTAACATTTTTACCTAAATGATAGGTCTTCCAGAGTCCTCGGGCAGTTACTAAATCACTCATATCTCAACGCCTCCAATGGACTGATACGAGTTGCCAGATATGCCGGTAGCAATCCCGAAAACGCCCCCATCGAAAAGATCAATGCTATAACACGTGTGAGTACGCCCACCGAAATCGCCGACGACCAGGATATACCTACGACATATGACCCTGGAACGATAAGTAAAATGCCAAATACGCCCCCGAGAACACTTAGGATCAATGTCTCGTAGAAGATAATCATTATGACCATGCTCCTCTTTGCTCCAATAGCCCTCATGGTGCCAATTTCTTTGGTCTTCTCCTTTACTGACATCATCATAACATTCATTATTATAAC
>CAYRFL010000113.1:0-13207 GCA_964423515.1 uncultured archaeon | reverse complement strand
TTGATGTGCCTATATCCGCTATTTTTCATTTGGGTTCTTGCAACACCCTGTATTATATATGAAATTATTGACTTTCAGAAGACAAAGGTGAGGTCATGTTGGGCGCCATGATTCCGGCTAAGAATGTGTGGAAATTTAGCATCGGGTCTCTTGTAATATTAATATTTGGGGGTTTATATGGGTGGTTTAATAAAGTCTATGGTAGTGATTTCAGTTATTGGGGATTGGGTCAATTCTATTGGGGTTTATTTTTTATCATTTCGATCATGTTTCCTCCCATGATTTACTGGTTAATATTTCAAAATAAACGGAAAAAAATGGGTATTACAACAATAACAGATGGATGCGGTGGAACTTATTTAATTCTTCTACTTTTTTCTGATTTATTATTGATTTGCGCTGATGCTGTTATGTATGCATTGGTCCATGAACCAGGACAAATTTGGAGAATATTAATAAGCTTGACAGGTCTTTGTGTAATGGTCATATTAGGGATTCCATTTGCATTAAAAGCAAAAAAAGAGCGTAGTATTTTGAATTATCTTTCCAAAGAATTAAAATGGAAAAATGACCTAAAGAAAATATCAAATATTACAAACATTTCAGATGAAAGGGTAAATAAGATTATTAGTAAATTTATTAAAAGAAAATGGATCTATGGAACGTTACAGGAAAACACTTTTAAGAGGACCTTCCCGGTAAATCTCAAAGAAAATAATAAAGATGAACTTATCGCAGAAGCAATAATTCATGAGAAATCGGGTCTTTTACATGAAGCTTTTAATTTATATATGTTGCTTAATATGAATGAGGCATCTATCTCGGTCGGTAAAAAACTTATCGATAAGGCATTGATAAAAGGAAATGAAGAAGAAGCCGTCAAAATTTGTGGTGAATTAACAAAATGGGAAAAAGCGGATGAAAAGGCACATGAACTTATTGAAAAAGTACTCGCGGAAGGGAATGAAAATAAAGCGATTGCCATGTGTAAATTGTTAGGGGATTGGGAACTCGCGAGTGAAATTCGAGAGAAAAAGTATAGTGACGTTCAATCACGAGAAAAAACGATATCAACTAAAGAAGAACAGGACAACGAAAATAACGAGGAAGAGGAACCTGAATGTCCGTCTTGTGGTGCACCGATACGGGAAGAAGATAATAAATGTAAATTCTGTGATCTGGAATTCAAAGAGGACACTTCACATGAGCCTGATCAGGTTGAAGATTGGGATTTTGTAGTAGATGAAGACAATTCTCCTGACAAAACATCCGAACCACATCCTAAAAGCTATAAGGAGATTTTATTTAGGACTGAAGGACAAGTGGCTCCGGATTCTATTAGAAAAATAATCCCGGGGTATCAAATTACAGAAAAACTTGGTTCCGGTGGTTTCGCCACTGTATACAAGGCCGAGGATAAAAAAGAGAAAATGCAAGTAGCAATAAAACTTCCGAAATTCCTCGATGGTACTTTGGACTCTCATGTTTTCGAAAAGTTCGAGTTCGAGGCAAATATGTGGAAGAAATTGAAACATAAAAATATTGTAAAAATATATAAAAGTGATACTGAACCAGTGCCATATATTGCCATGGAACTGATGGAAGGGGGCGATTTAAAAGAAATATTGAAAAAGCACCGATTTTCAATTCAAGAATCTATGGAGGTTATGCTACATATATCAGATGGAATGGCTTATGCGCATCGAATGGCCTCAGTTCATCGAGATATTAAACCCGAAAACATATTATTCACACCGGATGGTATTCCCAAGTTGAGCGATTGGGGAATCGGAAAGTTCATGGCCTCCGAAGGGATTTCAAAAACAAGCGGAACCAAGGGAACGTTAAAATATTCCGCACCCGAACAAATCAGCAGAAAGAAGTTTGGAAAGATCGATTGGCAAACCGATGTATTCCAAATGGGTATATTATTTTATGAAATCCTAACGGGTCAAACCCCTTTCATGGATGATGAGCCAGTAGGTATTATCGCAAAAATTCTTCATGAAGATGTCCCGCCTCCCAGCACATTGAATCCTGATATCTCTCCTCGATTGGATAAACTAATACTAAAATGTCTATCGAAAGAAAAGGAAGGACGTTGGGTCAGTGCCGATGTACTTTTCAGTCAGATGAAGCGTATTAATGAGCAGAAACAGATAAATTTAAACAAATATAGCCGATATTTAAAACGAGTTCTTGCGGATGGAATCATTTCAAAAGATGAAAATGAACTTCTTTTAGAAATCAGAGGTGAATTGAATATTACACTGGAAGAGCATGATAGTCTTCTAAGCGAGGTTAAGGGGAAGGACAATGGAAAAGAAGATACCACTGTAACCACCGATGAAGAGGAGGAGGTGTGGCAATTATAGAAGTTGGAATTATATCGAAAGGAGCAGTCTAATTACAATCGATATACAATAAACGAGGTTGTAGAATATGAAGAAATATGATGTCGTAATTGCAGGAGCGGGACCTGGGGGCTCCACAAGTGCTTACTATTTATCAAAAGCGGGTCTGAAAGTATGTTTATTAGATCGAGACAAATTTCCTAGATTTAAAGCATGTGGGGGGGGGTTGTGTCCACATATAACTAAGTTCGACTTCATCGATAAAAAGTATTATAAAACCTTTTCAAAGTCAGCAACGATTCATAGCCCATCTTTAAAGTATATTGTTAATTATTCACCCCAAAAAATCATTTTTTATCAGGTAGATCGGAAGGATTTTGATTATCATTCTCATACTGAACCACGCACCTTCGAACCTAACCTGGTATGGCAGTAGGACTATACATAATTGATTCAGCGGAATATAATTGTTGCCATGAAGGAATGAGCCACGCCCCGGTCCATCCGGAATGCCGCATTTACGAGCCCCGGACCGACATGGACCGCCACGAGGCGCTGTCGGTCCCACTCGTTACTGGTTACCGGTTACTCGTTGCCGAAGAAACCCCGGAGCACCGGATGCATCTCCATCATCTGCTCCTTTCCGATCTCCTCGTAGAGGCGTATGATGATACCCACGGCCAGAAGAACGCCCGTACCGGACGTATTTCCCACCGTCCCTATCATATCCGCTATGGCGGCCAAACCTCCCACAAAAGCGCCCGATATGACGGTGACCATAGGTATGTAGCGCTTCAGAACCTTCTTGAGTACGCGCGGGTCCCTTCTGAACCCTGGTATCTGCATACCGCTGTTCTGTATCTGCTTCGCCACGTCCTCCGGACCCATGTTCGTGGTCTCTATCCAGAACTTGGCGAACAGGATGGATCCCAACACCATAATGCCCAGATACACCAGAACGTGTACCCAGACCTGCCAGTACTCGTGGCCCGGAACGTAATTGCTATACGTGTTCCAGTTGATCAGGGGAAGGAACCATTCGTGCACACCGTTAACCCTCGATACGTACCAGGCTCCCCCGGCAAAGGGTTTCGTTTCCCCGACCTTGTACGCGCCAATCCACCACTTATGACCCAGGAGTGGTATCTTGGAGATCGTGGGATGACTCCACAGCAGCAGGGAGAACATGTTGACGTTGGCGAGAAGAGCCGACATCAGGATGACGGGGATGTTGGATGCGTATATCAGGCGTATGGGGTACCTTCCCCTTGCGCCTCGGACCCTGCCGTGGGCCAGCGGAATCTCGATACTGGTGGATTCGAGATATGCTACCACCAGGAATATAAGGACAGTTCCCACTAGGTACAGCACCGCATTCGGTGGATGGAGGAATAATTTTTCGAATCCCCCCTGGGAGAACTCACCAACGCTCATGTTATTGATGAAGTAGACCGTCTTGGGTATCACACCCGACGGGGGGTTGGTCAGGCTCAGTGCCTCTCCGGTGGTTGTCGGCATCCAGTTCAGGGTTCCGGTGAATATGGCCTGTGCCACCCCGGCGCAGATGAACATGGATATACCGCTGCCGATTCCCCATTTCGAGACTATCTCGTCCATGAGGAACACGATGTACGAACCTATGGCGAGCTGGATCACGATCAGGAACTTCGCCCACCCGCCTCCCATGGCGTCCGCAAAGGCGGATGACGGCTTCAGATAACCGTATACCTGGGGTACCGCCTCCACGAATATCATCACTATGACCAGTATCTTCTGGGTACCCTGATATATGGCCTTGTCCTCGGGATCGCTCATGTCGAGCTTGATGATCTTGGCTCCGACAAAAAGCTGCAAAATGATGGAGGCGGTAACGATGGGTCCTATACCCAGGTGCATCAGGCTGCCCGATGCCCCGGCCATTATGGCCCTGAACTCGGAGAACATATCCATGGTCTCGCCGAGACCGTAGATCATGACGTTGGTGAGGACGAAATAGAATATCAGTATCCCCACTGTCCACAGCATCTTCTTCCGGAAATGGACATGCCCTACAGGTTTCTTAATGGAGGGGTACCTATTGATAATGGGCTTCAGGATGTACAGTTTGCTCTTGCCTTCTTCCACCATCAAATTTCACCGTTCTCTTCTAATGGCGTTCTTTTCACTCGGGAGCCGGTAATGTCACGGGGTACGCCGAGGCCCCGGTCCATCATGGATCCTTCCAAATTCCCGGGAAAGCATCCGTTTATTCGAGTGCCGGCAATGTCACAGGGTATGTTATACCCCATTCCTACATTGACATCATTTTGTGAAATCGTCCGTCCCATCCGCTGTCCGTCCGACATCGGTGCGAGGACGCACTCATGACCTTATTCATATGTACGGACCGGATCAAGGTACAAGTTTCACCTTGCCGCCGGCCCTCTCTATCTTCTCGATGGAATTCTCCGTCGCCTTCCTTACCTTGACCAGGAGCTTCATTTCCACGTTTCCCTTGCTCAGAAGCTTGTCATATCCCACCTTTGTCAGATCAACCACTATGGAATCGCCCCTCTTCTTTGCCGCTTTCTTTCGCAGCAGCGTGGGAAGCATGTTCTGGAGCGTACGGATATTGATTATCCTTACCTTCCTTACGACGGACCTGTGGAGCTTGAAACCCTTCCTCCCGTAATGATCCCTGTCGTTCTTGAGAAGATACATGAACCTGTGCTTGTGAAGACCTGCATTCCCCCTGCCTCCTCTCATACCGGCACCTCTGCCAGCCTTCTTTCCCCGTCCGTGGGTCCTTCCTCCCCGGAACCTCTCTGCCCTCTTGCTTCCCATCTACATCATCCTCCTGAGCAGGTCGTTGATCTTCTTCCCCCGATAGCCGAGAGCACCGCCGTTCGTAAATGAACGCTTGACCCCCTCGTATCCCTTCACCGGCGGTGCCAGACGGAATATCGGCTTGATATCCGGCAGCTGCTTGTAAAGCACCTTAACGTCCGCCAGGGCCTTCGTCAATTCGCCAATGTCCGCAAATTCCGTCGAATCCTTGATGTAGCCGGGAGTTATCGGTCTATCACCCATAAGACGCCCCCGCTTGATGATCATTTCCTTCACAGTCCTGGGAGATATCTCGCCCCAGGTTATATAGTCCTTGGCCTTTCGCAGCATGCCCATGAATTGGGGTGTGTCCGGGACCAGGACGCAGTGATTCGCCCGGGTCAACCTGAGAAGCTTCATGGTCTCCCGGATGTGACAATTTACGTTGACGATCCCTCTTATTCGTACGGCTGCCAGCAGTTTCATTTACCCACGTCCCCCTTTATTATCTTCAATTGTATCTCCTGCTGTTTGGAGACCCGCGTCGATGAGGTTCTTTCCAGGGCGTGGAACACTGCCTGGGCATAGTTGACGGTGGTCCTGGTCTTTCCGGTGGTGAACCCCCACGCGTCCTTGATACCGGCCATCCTGAGGATGTGCTTTGCCACGTCCCCTACCGCTAGGTCGATCCCCCTTGGCGCAGGCTTGAAAAGAGCCTTGATGGATCCGCATTTTCCATCTACCTTGAATGGAAATGAATGGGGCGTTCCGCAGCCGCATTCCCATGAACCGCATCCTCTCTTGATCCCGATAATATTCATCTTGGCGTTGTCTATGGCCTTTCTGATGGTGGGTCCGACCTCCTTTCCCTTTGCCTGCCCGAGTCCCACGTATCCATCCATGTTGCCCACCACCGCCGTGATGGCGAATCGCACCCTCCTGCCGGAATCGGTCATCCTCTGCACCATGTTGACATCCAACACCTCATCCTCCAGATCGGGAAGAAGAACGTCCACTATCTCCGGCTCGCGTATGGGAAAGCCCGTTGCGAGAGCATCGGCCATGTTGGTGACCTCCTTCTGCCGGACCATGTTCCCAAGTCGGGTTCGCGGCTCCCAGAGGTCGTAACGTTCCTGGGCCCTCCTCTTTCTGAAGTCCACCTTCCTGTCGGAGGGAGCCCTCACCTTCTTCTTCAATTCCGCCTCCAGCTTCTTCTTCATTGCCCCCTCGCCGAGAGCCTTGGACTCCTCCACCAGCTTGTCGACTACCTCCACCTCGGCCTCATTCTTCGTCTCATCAGCCTTCTTTTCTTCCTCCTCTTCCATCTCCCCGTTCTTGGTCTCTTCCTCATTCTTGACCTTGGAGGACTTGATCTCGACCTTCTTTTTCCGCTTCTCCTGTTCCTCGATCTTGTGCTTATGCTTGTCCATCTGATCACCCCCTCTCAAGAATGCTCTCCTTCACCTTCTCAAAATCCGGTGGATATCCCTCGTCGATAAAGGCCCCGGTAAGCCCCTCGTCCCCGGGAAGTATCTTCTTCCCGTGAGGAATGTCCATCCCGGAATCCAGGAGGCCCTTCAGAGCTGCGAATTCCTTCGATCCCCTGACCGTCACGCTCAATCCGATGTCCAGAACGGCCTCATTTATCCCGTTCTTCAGCGCCTTCTTCCCAGCCAGGAGCCCCGTGAGATAGGATGCGGGGGTGTTGCTGAAGGAGTGCTTCCACCCGTGCCCCGCGAGATTCGGCGATATGGCGGAGGCCAGGACCCGGTCGCCCTCGGGGTGGTATTCCACGATCTGAACGATGGTCTTCGTCAACGTCTTTCTCACCACGGCACGCGGCTTTCCGGACTTCAGAAGGGCGAGCCTCTTCCGGTAATCCGTCTTCCCCTCCCGTCTCCTGCGAAACTGCACCCTGACGGTCTTCCTCTTCTTTGCCAGATCACTCACCTCCCTTCACTAGCTTTCTGCGGACGACCTTCCTTACCACCTTCTTTCGCGGTGCTGCCGCCCTCAGTATCGATACCTTCGGCTTCTTCTTCTCGAACACGCCTTCCGCCTTCATGTGCGACAGGAGATGCGCCCTGGATTTGAACATTCCTCCCTTTGCCTGCCGATAGTACTTCCTGTATACGGACGGGGGTATCTTTCCCTCGTTCTTCAGATCCCTGAGCTGCGAGCGCAGGGCCCGAATCGTTTTCATCCACCTCTCCTTCTTCGGAGAGCGCGCGCCCTTTGCTCCCTTCCTCTTGCCCGGGCCCTTGCGGCGCCCTTTCTTCTTCTGCGCCATGTTCTGCTTCTTCCTGCCCGAGGACGGGCCGCACTTGGGCTTCTTCTTGATGAATCTCGAATTCACAAGGGAGCGGATATCGCTGCGTGTCACAGCCTCCGATATCTCCTCCATGGCAGCGGGGTCGAGCCAAACACGGTCCTTGCCGCATTTCAGTATCTCCACCGCCATCCTTCTTTGCAGTTTCAGGTCCATCTCACATCCCTCCGGAGTTGAGAACCCTTATCCCTTTCTCCCTCGCCCGCTCGAGGATCTCCCTTCTCTTCCTCGTCCCAACGCTATGGCCAATCCTTGCCGCCTCCGTCTCGGGCTCTATCCCGTCGAGCTCCTTGACGTTGTACACCATCACCTCCTTGAAGCCCGAGGGATGCAATCCCTTCGCCTCCAAGGGAGCACCATATCCGATGCGGGGTATATTCGACCTGTACTTCATATTTCTCCTCATCTTGGAATGTAATCCTCTGGGCTTTCGCCACTTGGTTCCAAGCCTCTTGTAGCGGAACCATTCCTGTCTCCTGAACGGTCCCGTCCTGCTCTTCTTCTGGGACCTCAATCTCAGAGCCCTTTTCAGGTTCGGTGAGAGTTCAGGCTTCTTCTTCGGCGTGTATCCCAGAGTCTCCATCCCCTCCTCTCCAAGCTCATCGTCCAGGTCCAGCATGTCCTCTTCTTCCTCTTCCGGAGTATCCACCTCTTCGGATTGCTCGTCCTTCTTCCGATCTCTCTTCTTCCGTCCCATCTCTATCTCCCCTTCGATACTATGTAAATCCCGTCCTGGAATACCCTGGGATCGTAGCCCTTGATGTAGGTTGCGAGCTCGATATTGGCGGCCGTCTGACCAACTCCCTCCTTATCTATGCCCGTAATTGTGACCTCGTCTCCGCTTATATTAACCTTGCTCTCGCCCACTATCTTGGCCTTTCTGGGTGATGATTCACCCAGGAAGTTCTCGATGTAGAACAGGTCCTTCTTTACGGTGGTCTTCATGGGAAAGTGGGAATAGACTATCTTCATCTTGTACTCGAAGCCTTCCGTGACGCCCCTGACCATGTTCTTCACATGCGCAAACCAGGTTCCGAAGAGCCCGTGGTCCTTCTTGCGAGGCTTTTCAATGCGGATCCCAACCCGGTCCTTTTCTAAGAACAGTTTGAGCTTGGGATGAGAAAATTCTCTCTTGAGAGTTCCCTTGGGACCGGAGATCTCCAGCTCCTGGTCGGTAAGAGCGGCCTTGACCTTGTCCGGCATCTCCACGAAATCCTCTTTGTAGTAGTGCTTGACCATCTATCGACACCCCTAATAGACGTATGCCAAGAGTTTTCCCCCCGTGTTCTCATCCTTTGCCGTCCTGTGGGACAGCACCCCTCTGGGTGTTGTAAGGATCAGAACCCCGAAGTCCTGTGCGGGAAGAAAACGAGCTTCGTACTTCTCCAGTACCTTTCTCTTCACGGAGAATCGCGGTTTGATGGCACCACAGTTGTTGATGGTGCCGAGAAGTTCCACTTCGTAGAACCCCCCTCGGTTGTTCTCAATACGCTGGAAGGAACCGATGTACTCGTTCTCCTGCATAACCTTCAGAACCCTTCCTATGAGGTTGGACGCAGGTCTGACCCTGCATTTTCTCTTCCCCACTCGCTCGGCGTTCTTCAGGGAAACCATCGCATCATTGAGCGGATCGTGTAGCAATATGATTCCTCCTTTTTATGATCATGAAAATTTCTTAAAGCCTATCTCGGGCGCGATCTCTCTGAAGCACTGCCTGCACAGATGGATCCCGTATCTTCTTATGATCCCTCTCTTTCTACCGCACCTATGGCAGCCCTTCTTACGTCCGAATTCTTTCGTAGGTCTCGTTCCCTTTTGCGTCATTCCAATACCACCATGCGTCTACTCCAGCTGGACGACCTCTACATCGAACTCTCTTCTGAGAAAATCATAGGCCTCTCCCCTGGTGATCCTCTGTTTCGTGGGTATTCTCCTGTACTGCTTCTTCCTGCGGGATATCCGGAATCCATTCCTTTTGAGGGAAACGCATATGTCCATTCCGAATATGCCTATGTCCGGGTCGTACTTCTGCCCCTGAAAATCGGTATAATCCCCCAGCCCAAAGGAAAAATTTCCCAGCATGTCGAAGGAGTAATTTGCGATCTTGTTCTGCTTGACCCAGAAGGCGCGCTTCAGAAAATCGCTTGCCACCTCTTTCCGGAGCGTTACCTTGCATCCGATGGGCATGAACTTCCGTATTCCGAGATCTCTGTTGGTGTGGGAGGATATGGTCCTCACGGGTTTTCTTCCGGTGAGTATGTTGATCACCCTCTCCGCTCTTTGCAGCTTTTCGCCCCCCTCTCCGACGCCGATGTTCACCACGACCTTGTCTATGGCGACGGCTTTCATGGGATTCTCCCCCTCTCTGCTCATAACACCTTCACCTCGGGTACCGTTATCTCGGGAGTTTTCTTGCCTATGATGAAGATGTAATCCATGATGGTGGATAATCCTCCCTCGAGTGTGACTATGTTTGGCTTGGAGGAGCGCGTTATGCTGAAATCCTCGATCCGGTGTATACTGCCCGCATGCTTTCCTCTGGTTATCATGGCAAGGTTGCCCTTGGCGAACTGATAGACGCCCAGCATCTTCTGGCCCGGAATCTCCATCTTCAGAACATCCTTCGTCTTGAACCGGTCGTTCTTCACTATTATGTTCCTTCCGTCATGCAGATTCAGCTGTGTCAATCCTTTCTTGACCGTGGTCTTGTCTACGATCTTCACCATCTTCCAGATCGAATTCTCCTTGGGTATGGGAGTGAGTACTATCTTCCCCCTCTTGTCGAAGAGAACCCGATAATGGCTGTTCGTCTTCGGTATTGACAGAACGTCCATGAACCCAACGGGATGTTTCGGATTGATGATCACCTTGCCGTCCACGAATACGTTCCTGCCGGCAAGTATCTTCCTCGCCTCGCTGGCCGTATCGCATACCTCGAGCATATCCCTCAATGCGATCAATATGGGAACGGACCACTCCGTAGAATGCGGTCCCGGCGAGGTCTTCGGCGCCCATTTCTTGACCTTCTTCGGCAGTTTCCAGCTGCGCGGTATGGTCAGCCTCTTCTGATGCTTCGTCATTCAGTTCCCCCCTTCTTGCTTTGGAGCTTTTTCCTGCGCTTGGGGTCCGAATCGTCCACCTTCATCACCATAAGGTTGGACGGATGGAGAAGTTTTGGTATCGATTTACCATCGGCCTTGGTAAGGGTCGCCCTCTCCACTGCTACCATCATCTTCCTGGTATGTACTTCGGATATCTTCCCGACATGTCCCCTGAGACCTCCCCTCATCACCTTCACCGTATCCCCCTTTCGAATGGAAATGCTTCTCAGACGGTACTTGTCCCTTAGTTCGGGAGAGAGGTGGGCACTGAGATGCCTTCTTCGAATATGCAGGGGGGCTTTGAACAGGAACTTTCGCTGTTTCCGCCTCTTCATGGATTTCAATGTCATCCTTCACACCTAACCTTTTGACCGTCATACGATTATGGAGGACGTGGAAGCGATCCTGGGCCATCGCTCGGCAGCCTCCCTGGCCACCGGCCCCTTGATGTCGGTTCCCTTCGTCTCACCCTTGGGCGTTGTCAGAACGCAGGCGTTGTCCTCGAATTGGACCATGGTTCCGTCCGCCCTTCTAAATGGTCTCTTCTGTCTCACTATGACGGCATTTATTAGCTTCTTTCTCAATTCTGGCGTTCCCTTCTTGACCGACACTATTATAAGGTCGCCTATACCCGCAGCAGGGTATCTCCTGTGAACCCCGTGATACCGAAGGACATTTACTATCTCCACTATCTTTGCGCCGGTATTGTCCGTACAGACGAGCCTTGCTCCCGTGGGAAGGCCCCGGGTCTGTTTGCCTGCGATCCCCTTCATGTGGTCTTCCTCCTCTCCACTATAACGAATGATACGGTCTTGGACAGCGGCCGGCATTCGGCGATCTTGACCCAGTCCCCGGTGTCCACCTTGAGACACGGGGGGTTGTGCGCGCTGTAACGGGAGGTCCGCTTCTCGTATCTCTCATATTTCTTGATGTAGAACAGCCTCTCCTTCTTCACCACTGCGGTCTTGTCCATCTTGGTATTGACCACCACACCCTCCAGTATCTGTCCCCGTACGGGAAGCTTGCCGTGAAAGGGACAGTTCACGTCCTCGCAGACCTTCCTTGGAGGTCGAACCGCAAGGCCGATGTCGCGTCCCTTCGGAGCGGCAGTGGAAACCGGTTTTATTACCGACTTCGTGACAACCTTCTTCTTCTTCTTGACCGTCCTTTTCGGTTTTGTCACCTCGGCCGAAGATGCCGGAGCCTTTCCGGTTTTCTTCTTGCTAACCTTATCCTTTGCCGCAGCCCCAGATTTCTTGGCTTTGGCCTTTGCCGCCGGCCCGTTCTTCTTGGCCTTATCGTCTCCAGACATCCGTTCACCAACCTTATTGATCGTTATCCTGATCTTTGGTCATTGACCTGTAATCTCTTTGAAATTCCTTGAATCGTCGAAGTACTTTTGGTTTTCCCAGACGTTTCGTGCGATCCTCGCTCCGTATCCCTATGGTGTCACCGTCAACCGTCACCGTTCCGTCGCTTAGCTCGAATGAGAATACGCTGCCGGTCTTGGGTATCTTCATTATCTTCTTTCCCGTGTCGATTATGAGCATGTTCATGGTCTCGTCGATGACCGTTCCCGAAAGGCCCGGATGGTTTTCGCATCTCGATCCCATCACCCTTACGGTCAGACCAATGAACTCATGCTGTAGTATGTTCTTTCCATCTCTCATTGTTCCTCAACCGAGAATCCCAGTTTCCTTAGCTCTTCCTTTACTTTCTGGGCGTGATCGCCCTGCAGTTCGATATTTCCCTTCTTTACAGTACCCCCGGCGGCACACCGGGTCTTGAGTGTTTTGGCGAGATCCTCGAGGTCAATGGCGCTTCCGTCGATACCCTCCACGATGGTTACCACCTTTCCGTATCGCCTCCGTGTGGTGAATATCATGATATCCTGCTGCTCCCTCGCGATATGTTCGCATGCGCAGATCTCCTTGGGAAGACCGCATATCTCGCATATCTGGCCCATCATTGCTCACCTTCCTCTCGCATGATGGTGAGCAGTCGGGCGATCTCGGAACGGAGGGATCGTATCTTTCCGGGGCTCGCAGGCGCTCCGCCCATGGCGGCCACGCCCCGCTCGTGCATGAGTTCACCACGCAGTTTCTCCAGCCTTTCTTTCCTCTCATCGATGGTCATTGCCCGTATCTCGCTTCCCTTCAATACCGTCATCTGTGATCACACTCTCCTGTGGGATTGTATCGTGCTTCTCCCGTTTCCATCATCTCATTCCTTTTCTTTCTTCTCTACGTCTACGGCATCTGCATCGGACGTATCAAGCGTCTTATCTTCATCTTTAACATCACCGACCTTTTCCTCCGCGATCTCCTCGCTCTCCTTGCCTGATTTTTCTTTCGTCGGTGCATCGGTATCGCTTTCTTTCACTTCCTCCACCTTCTCTACCTCCTTCGCTGCCTCCTTCGCCTTCTTCGCCTTCTTCGGTTCCTTCTTTTTCGATTCCTTCTCCACCTTCTCCACCTTCGCCTTCTTTGCCTTCTTCTTCGATTCCTTCTCCACCTTCTCCACCTTCTCCACCTACTCCACGAACTCCACGAACTCCACCTGCTCCACCAACGCCACCACCTCCAAGACGGCCACCACCTCCTCCAACTCCACCAACG
>CAYRFL010000112.1:0-13387 GCA_964423515.1 uncultured archaeon | reverse complement strand
GCCACCGAGACCTCTTCCGCATAATCCTCGTCATCGTAATCGTCGTCGTACTCATCCTCGTCGAATTCGTCCTCTTCCTCTTCCCCGGCATCCCCCTCGTCTTTCTTCTTCCCACCACCGAAATCGAAAAGCGAATCCAGGGGGCTACCCTTCGGAAGTGGGCTGAGCCTGTCATCCGCATTCACATCCTCGTCCACGTGCTTGCCCCTGCCTGCATCCGATACCTCCACCGGTTCGAGCTCCGCCACCACGTTGTCGTCCTCGTCCACCATTTCCAGCAGCCTGTCGATCTTGGAACTGCGTCCCTTTTTCCTCCTCCTCTTTTCCTGCAGTTCCCTCGTCCTCGATCTCTTGGACAGGCGTCCTCCCACCGGCCAGGCGTCACCGTCGTCCTCCACCACCTCCGCGTACTCGTCGTCCTCTTCGTTCGCCTCGTCACCGAACAGCACGTCGCCGAAGACCTCGCCGTAGTCCACTTCCTGCCCGTCCTCGTCCTCCTCACCGACGTCCTCTTCCTCATCCTCCTCGTATACCTCCCCGTAACCATCCTCGGATCTTTCCCCGTACTCCACCTCGTCAGTGTCATCCCATAGGCTGGCTCCCGCAGGCGCTCTCGTATCCTCGTACTCGGGCATCTGGTACGGCACCTCATCGTCGTACCCCATTTCCTCCACCTCGACATCCTCCGCCTCAGTACCGTAATGCTCGTAGTCGCCGTGGTCCTCGTACGTTTCCTCCCGTATCGGTCTTCTCCTCTGTCCACCGCCTCCGCCCGCCGGAGCTATCTTCGGGAGATCGCCGTAGAGGTCGTGGTAGCTCGGTGCGGGTCTTTCCTCCTCGAAGGGCACGCTGGGCATGGCGGTCTTCTTCACGTCACGCTCCTTTTTGCGCCTGCTTCTTCTTCGTACCAGCAGCAGTATCACGATGAGCAGCAGAATGATGAACACCACGGCACCAGCGCCCATTATTACGAGGTTCGAGGCCGAATCCGTGTCGAAGAAGCCTCCGAGCACTCCCTCGTCCGGGACGCTTAGAAGCAGCGTCGCATTGTTCCGGACAGTGCCGTCCGTTGCCGATCTGACGATTATCTCCAGCTCGTAATCCCCGCCGTCCGTACCATCCGGCCTTACCAGGTTCACCACCAGCCCCTCGTCGGTTCTCGCACCCACGGTGAGGTTCCTCGCCGCACCAACGAGCCACCCCGCCGCGCTTCCCCCGTATTCCACCATGTACTCGTCCGGGCAGTTGCCGCGGTTGGTTACGAAAAAAGTATGCGCCAGCACCCCTCCGTCCATATCCTTCTCCATGTACCCAGGCGATACCGATACGTTGTATACCGGCAGTACCTCCACAGTTATCACCGCCCAGGCGTCCGGAAGCTCCAGCGTTCCCGCGGACGACCTTGCGGTGAGGTTCACCTCGTAGGTGCCCGCCAGGGCCTCGGCGGAGGCGGTCAGCCTCAGCGTCCCGCTATCCTTCGAGAAGGCTTTAAACCTTACCAGCGGTAGTCCGATCTCCCAGAGAACCGCGGGCTCCCGCAGGCACGAAAGGTATATCTCGTCCTCTTTGTTCCCGATGTTCTCGATCTCGAAGGAGACGTTCATGCCGGTGCCCGGCGCCAGTATGATCTCGTCGAGCTGTGGCGTGATCCTGCTCCCGAAGCTCTCGTTCACCGTCACCTGCATGGCAAGGCTCTCCTGGTAGCTCGAGTTGGTGGTGGAGACCGCCCGTACTGTAAAGGCATAGTCGCCCGCCAGGGCCTTCTCCCCCGGCGTGATACCCAGGAGTATGTCCGCCTCCTCCCCCGGGACCAGTCTTTTCTCGGTATCCGACAGCTCGAAGCTGAGGTTGGCGCTAAGGTTCTCCACCGTGATGATGAAATCATCCTCGAAGTTGCCGCCATTGAGAATGTCCAGTGTGTAATTGACAGTTCTCAGATTCTCGGTGGCCGCCTCGTAGGCGGTGGTGCCAAGTCCGATGTCGAATACCTTCAGCACGTCGATGCCGATCTCCACCTGCTTCTCGATGTTGCCGTCATCGCTCCTGACCTTCAGCTCCATGTCGTAGCTTCCCGCCAGGGCGTCCGAGGGCACGCTCACCTCCACCGTGGCGTTCTCCGAGCTGAACGCCTCGACGTCCATGGCGTACTGTGAAAGGGATGCCGTCCAGTTCTCCGGCCGAGACAACACCTCCAGGTCGAACCTGTCCTCGCCGTTGCCCAGGTTGTGAAGGGGTACGTCGAGATAAACGTGATCGCCGGGGTATACCCTGGTCCTTTCCACCTCCCCCACGGAAATACCGTGGATGTGCCTTATTGTGAGGTTGAACTTCTGGTTCGCCATCACCGTGCCGTTGGATCCCAGCGAGGTGGCTGTGACCGTTATCCTTCTCATGCCGAAACGGCTCTCGTTCCCCGGCCTTATGTAGATGGTCACGTCCTCCGAGCTATAGGCCGGCAGAGTTATATTGCCCGTGGCGGCCCAAACGTCCCAGCCCGTCAGGTCCTCCAAAAAGCCCAGATCGAAGGTGTCCTCCGTGTTACCCTGGTTCCGCACGTTGACCCAGAAGGGGACCTCCGCCCCTGGATCGGTCGTGTCGTCGGTGAGCGGCGAGGACAGAGAAACCCCGTACTCCTCGCCTATGATGCAGGTGAAGTTGTGGAACTGGCCCCTGCCCCTGCAGAGCACGCCCACCGGCACGTTGTAGATTGAGCCGGCCAGCAGTCCGGAGGGGGGTGTGATCGAAAAGGAGATATTGGTGGAGCCACCCGGTATGACCGGGGTGCTCTGCGCCGCCGCACCGCTGAATCCCTCCGGCAGCCTCGAGAAGTCGATGGTTGCGCTCTCTCCGAAGGGGCTGAGATTGTCCACGTTCACGGTGAACATGCCAGAAGCGCCGGGCTTTATCTCCGCCGAGCCCGCGGTCACCGAGGATTCCAGCGGCAGCCCGCCTATGGACAGGCTCGGGTCTCCCAGGCAGATGTACTCCGTGAGGGTCTTGTGGTCCATGGTGTCGTGGTTCCCCACATCCGTCAGGTAGTATGTCACCGCCCCCGCCAGCATCCTGCCGGGAGTGCGCCTTCCCTCCTGGAAGCTGCGGTACAGGTGAATGTCAATAAAACCGGATCGATGTTCCGCATAGTCGTCCCCGCCGTCGCCGTAACCCACCCTGGTGGCGGAGATCACAGCTATGCCGCCGCCCTGCGTGTTGAGGAGCAGCCGCTCCGATATGGATTCGCCGGGATGATCGGTCCAAAGCGTGGGCTGGAGCTCATTGTCGAAGGAGCCGCAGAGGCATGCGTCGAAGGTCACCACAGGCAGCATGTGGCCGTTGGTCAGGCCCGCAGTGTCGTCGTTGTCGAAGATACCGTTGCCGCCCCCGGTGGCCCCCCAGCAGTGATGGTCCCCGTGGTCGGAAAAGGCAGCAAATCCCGCTCCCGCATTCATGCCGTTCACAACCGCATTGGTGGAGAGCGTCCCCTCGGTCTCGTAGTATTTTGTGATATCGAATCCCGCCAGGTACCCCCTCTCCTCTATCTGGTCCAGGGTGTACTCGCCCTCGGGTATCCCCTGCGAGTCCCAGCCGAACGTGTCCATGCCGTGAAGGTTCGCCCTGAGGAACCAGTCGGAGCCGAGCGTGTTCCGCTCGTAGTAGATTATGTCGTCCACCATATCGGTGAGCTCGGTGGTGGTGCCGGCGGGAAGTCTGCCAACGTATACGTCATAGAACAGGTCCAGGCCGTCGTCCTCCTCGCCGTACCTGCCGTTGCCGTTCTCGTTCCAGCCTGAGAAGGCTCCCGATGAGTTGTATATATCGGCATAATAGGCGTCGCTGGGAACGTCCCGGCCGTCCAGGTGGTTGGCTCCGTTGTCGTCGAATCCGTCTGGCACGTAGGCGTTCCTCACCGGGCAAATGTCCGAATCCCCTATGAGGCAGACGTACTTGATGTCCCAGTTACCCAGGGCGTCGCGTATGAAATATTTTATCTTCTCGGGATTGTCCGAGCCCTGTACAGGAAAGAATGCGGAGTTGTATATCTCGTCCAGCGATATGTAGGAAGTATCGAGGCCGGTCGAGCTCTTGAATTCGGCCAGAGGTGCCGCCGCGGCCCGCATGCTCTCGGGCCCGATCAGCACCATGTCGGTGCCGAATCCGGTGCGCTCATCGTCCCTCGTCTTAATTGGTGGGAGAGTGATCACTTCAACGCGCGATTGGCCCGCCAGTTTTAATTTACCCGTACCTGGCGAATACCGCACCGGATAGAAGTCCACCATGACGAAGAGCACGAGCTCATCGGTGGAGGGTTCGCGTCCCGTCCCCGTCCTCACCTCGTACCAGCGGTCCGGGTAGAGGCTCTCGGAGCCGTATGTCCCGGCATCCATGAGTGGAACGGCGGGCGGTTCCACGAATTCCCGTCCATCGAAAAATAACTCGTCAGCTCCCTCCCAGTGGTCCGGCGATAGATGTGGCTGGCTCCTCACCGCCGGCTCTATTACGCTGTCGATGTAGATCTCCTCCATGGATATCTCGACGAGCCCGGATGAGAGGAGTTGGGTTCCGAAGGGAAAGGTTATTGTCTGAGTATATTTCGGGAGCAGTGGTTTCTCCTCGATGAAGGTGTAGGAACGTGACATCCCTGGGATCTCCTCCATCTCGATGCGGAGCATATCGTCTTTCTCAAGGATGGTCGGTACTGGAAAAGAGAAGCTGGCAACGTGCCTCTCCTCATCCTCCACCCTGGCCGTCCCCGGCTCGCCGGATGTCCGTTCTCCATCGATATCGTGCATGATGCGGCTGCCGAACCCGGGATGGGCCTCCGTTTCCTCCCGGAGATCCACCGAATGGGCCAGGGCTGCAACTAGTAGAAACATAACGAATGACGAGAATAATCTGCCGGATAACATCAAATCTCACTTCTCCCCTGATTTCGTGATGATAACAGCGTAACGTTTCTATCATTTATATGTATAATAGTTATTGTTCCATAAAATAATAACTCGATCTCTTTCATTGGGTATCCGGGAAATAATGAACAGAAGTGCTAATTTCAAGTATACTATAAAACCCACGGGGAATATCGACCAGACCCCACCACCTCCGCCTACGAAATGGAGCCCATCCCTCCCATCCACATAAATCGTTATATATGACCGTCCGGTTTATAGTATTGCCCGGTCCGGCATCACATCACAGTTCGAACCGGGTCCATCGGGGCAGTTAAGCCCCGGGAGGTGATCCCCGCTGAGAAGGAAATGCCACCGGTATCAGATCATCCTGGGAGTGTTCATCCTGTATGCTCTGATGTTATCATCATCGGCATCGGCTGCGGGTTCGGGGGGGCTCGATGCCTTCCGGAACGGTGATCGAGCGGAGTATGAATACCTCGAGAACTGCGGGAGAGGAATATCCATCTCGGGCACCCTCGTCATTGAATTCGACGAAGTGAGGAGCGATTCTGCCATTGTAGTATTCCGCATGAGCGGAACCACGTCCTTCCAGGGACCGCTGGATGAATATAACCTTACGGTCGGATATTACGATTCCCGTGAAACTTTCGAAAAAGATGCGCAGGGCGGTGAGATGGAGAGGGCCTTGCGTAGCGAGACGGGATCGACATCGTTCCATTTCGAGAACCGCTACGCTGTCACGGCAGATCCAGTGGTACCCGGGGATGACGGGCCGGACTGGGACATGGTCGATGACGGTACCGGGAACATCATAGGCGTGCTGGTTATGCGTAATTCCTCAACGGGTAAGGACACTGCAAGATATGAGAACTTCATGGGGCAGGGGAGATGTGTTCTACACGTGGATCCTTCCCATCACCCCGATAACATCAGATACGAGAGAACCGGGGTGGACCTCCCATACTTCGGAAGGATCCGAAAGCCCATCGACGGTGCCCAGGCAGAGGTTCACTCGTATACGAACGAGGGGATTTACGCCATGGATTTCTCCGCTCGTAACGGCTTTCTGACGTTTCTGGGCAGCCACGATCTTTTCATATCCGGTGTCAATGAGCCGTTCTACTACCGCCTCAGGGATACCAATATGGAAGTGACTGAACTGGATGAATCCGGTGACTCATATCCCGAGGACACGGGAAAATATCTACCCGCCATCTTCTCGATCGCAACCATAGCCGCCCTGGCCATGGAGGTGATCTCGGGCAGGTTCAAGACCATGGAGGAACGAAAGAGGGGTCCGTTCGTTCTCATAATACTGCTCCTTTCGGCCCTGGTGCTCTCGGGTCAGGTCATGGTCCTCGGTCATCACGGCACACTCCTCCGCACGGGCGAAGAACTGTTCTCCGAGAAGTATTCGGCAAGGATCGTTAATTGTACCTCCGAGCTATCCCGACCTGAGAGCAAGTACGTCGCACAGGTGAACGTGACGATCAGAAACACTGGCGAGCGCCCCTTCGAGGACCGATACGTGGAGATAGTATTCATACCCGAGCGTTTCGGTCACCCTCTCAATTCGACCCCGGAGGGCGGGGAACAATATCAGCACGAGGAACCCATCGAGGCATTTATCGAGCCTGGCGAGACGGCAACGGTCTCATTTCCGGTCCCGCTCGAATACGACAGCCCCAGGCGGGTGGATATCAACGTCAGGGTGCTGGTGCTGGCGGCGATGTCCCTTGGCGATTCGGAGGATATCGTTTTGGAAGAAAAGGTCCTTGAGTTATGAACGGTCACGTTTTTAAGTGCCTGTGCAATGGAAATGAGATTGCTACGTCCATTTCTCACTATCGTCATAAACTGTAGGTGCAAAATGCCATCACTGGATGAGTGTTCTCATTCTGGCCCGATCAGAATCCGCTCGAGTCCCTTTTTGATGATGTTCCTCGCCTCGCCGATCCCCTCCGGAGACCTCCCCCCTCCCTGGGCGAAGTCGGGCCGCCCCCCGCCTCCTCCTCCCACAGCCTTCATTCCGTCCCGCAGCAGGGGCACCACGTTCACATCCACGTCGGCGCTGCGGCACAGCAGCATCTTGACACCATCCAGGTCGGAGACGAGAAGGGCCACGACACTCTGACGTCCCGTAAGCTCTCCGGCCATGGTCTGCAGCTCCTTCATGTCCGCACGGGACCTGTGGAACACGAAGCGTACGTCTCCCATCATTTCCGCACCCGCGATGAGCCCCTCTATCAGATTGCGGGCATTTTCTCTCCTGAGCCTCTCGATCTCCTTCTGCTGTGCCTTCCATTCGTTGAAGAAGCGCGATACCGAATCCGGAAGGTTCTCGGGTGGAACGCTGATGGGCTCGCAGGCCCTCCGAAGTATCTCCTCCCGTCCCTGGATATAATCCACGCAAGCCATTCCCGCCGAGTACTCCAGTCTCTCCACCCCGTCCTGCAGCCGCTCGGTCCTCATTATCTTTATCATCCCTATCTCGCTGGTATTGTCCACGTGGGTGCCTGCGCAGGCCTCCCGGTCCCACTCCTCGATCTCCACCACCCTGATATCGTTCCCCTTGGGAGCCCCCCCCTGGAAGAGCTGGGAACCGTAGGTGTCCATGGCCTCGTCTAGGGTGTACCATTTCTTCTTTACCGGCTTTCCGGCGAGGACAGCGCCGTTCGCCACCCTCTCTATTCGGTCAAGCTCGTCCGGGGTCAGCCTCCGGAAATGGGAGATATCGAATCTGGCCCGGTCCGGGAATTTCTGGGCACCCTGCTGCCAGACGTGCGACCCCAGCACGGTCCTTGCCGCTCCCAGGATCACGTGGGTGGACGTATGATGTCTCATAAGGGCGATACGGCGCTCCCAGTCTATCTCGAGTCCCACCTCCGAACCCGGCGGCGGCAGCTCGTTCTCACCACTGTCATCGACGACGTGGAACACCACCCCTTCCACCTTGATGGTGTCCGTCACCCTCACCTCGCCGCCGTGATATCGTATCGATCCCGTATCTCCGGGCTGCCCCCCTCCTTCCGGGTAGAATATGGTCCTGTCCAGAACGATGCCGTGCTCGTCCAACGCGATGACCTTCGCCTCAGCCTTTTTTGCATATTCGTCCCTGTAGAACATCAGGTCCGTTGCCGGGTAATCCGCCGAGATGTGTGCCGTCTCCACTGTGGTTCCGGTCTGGCCGTGCCGCTCTGCCAGGAGGGAGGAGAACCGGTCCGGTACCTCGAAATCCTCGCCCTCCTCTTCCATGACCTTTTTCACCACCGACGGGTGAATGCCGTGGGAGTCATAGAGGTCCAGAAGCTTTTCCAGGGGCAGGTGCTTTTTCCCGCCCTTCTCCGTCATCAAGCGGCCCACCATTCCCTTCCCCTTCTCCAATGTGCGCCGGTACCGTTTCTTTTCAAGCGATACTATCTCCATGATATGATCCCGGCTCTCCTGGATATGGGGAAATCCGTCAAGCAGATGAAGGTGCCTGTCCATGAACCATTCCAGCTCGAGCTCCCCTTCCATCTCCTCCAGCAAACGCATGCATCTGCGGAGCAGCAGCCTGGCCAGATATCCCCCCTTGATGTTGGAGGGGACTATCCCGTCACCCAGCATGAAGCACAGGGCGCGGGTATGGTCGGACACGATAAAAGCATTCTCGAGAGGAAGCATCCTGTCGGTGATGTCATCCAGGGTCACGTGGTATCCCTTGTCCTGCATTATCCCGGCGAGTTTGACCCTGAGCTCCCGCAGTTGCGCGGGACTGGAGATGTCGAGCTGTCCGCACAGGTTTACGTGACCGGATACCATCTCCCGGTATATCTCGTCGTCCAGATCGTGATCGATTCCCGTGATACCAAACAGGTCCGAGATGAGTTCCGGGTATATCGCTTCATAGAGGGAAGGGGCTCCATTGGACATCCACACCATCCGTTCGAGGCCATAGCCCGTATCCACGATGTAGGTGTCCATCTTGTCGTACCTATCACCGCCTATCTCGAAGGCTCCGGATGGATGCTTCTTCATGTTCATGAATACGAGGGTCGCGAGTTCCAGGCCGCCCGCTTCCACCTCAAGGGCGGGCCCGGCATTGCCACCGCCGAACCAAGGGTCCTCCCTGTAAGTTATCGACTCCTCGGGTATCCCCAGCTCCCCCACGAACAGCTCGCTGCATAATCGGACCGTGTCCTCCTTCCAGTAGTACTCCTTTCCAGGATTGTTGAAAACGTGATGCGCCATCATCTCGAACTCGGTCAGATGCCTCCCGCTCCTGCCAACGTTGTCGAGATCGTTGAGCCTGATGCATGGCTGCGATATCGTAAGGGGATTGGCCGGTGCTTTCACCGCACCGGACGTGACATGGGGCTGGAAATCGGCAATGGATGCGATGGTTAGATATATGTCGTCCCTCCACCTCGCCACCACGGGATACGGCTCGATTTCCGTATGGTCGTTCCTCGTGAAAAAATCCAGGAAGGTCCTTCTCATAGAGTCCATGTTGTAATTCTTTTTTATAAGGGGTTTGAAGATGAAGGAATAGCCTTCGCACTGTGAGTCGCCGCAGAGGCGGAGTTCCGGATCCAGAGTCCAGAACGGAGATTTGCAACTCTCGCACACCTTCCTCGTATAGCCCCTGTCCCGGAAATAATCCAGATAGAACTCCTTTTCGAACATTTAAATCGACCCCGATTATACATTCGTCCTATAAATTATTTGTTTGAGCTTTAAAAGAGGGTCCTGTTTCCCGGGCTGGCCGTGGCATTCGGATGTCTTAAAAAATCATGGTCAAGATTTCAAATTCCCGGGCCGAAGAAAGGATGGGAATATGACAAAAAATCATAAATAGCATAGTCGTATAAAGATTTTCGGAATATCAATTTCAAAGAAAAATGTAAGTACGATACGTTTATATTTCGCAGGTGTTCCATATAAATAGACCTTCTTTGGTAAACAGACACCTGAAATTAACTCATGTTATTCTCAACACAGGAAAGGTGGAAAAATGGTAAAGAGATGTCCGGAGTGCAATGCTGTCGTTAAGCCCCCGTACAAGGAATGCGATGAATGTGGCTATTCCCCCGGCAAGGGACGGGACAAGCCAGAAGGTAGAAAACGGGGAGGAGATAGGGCTAAAAGAGAGCGCCCTCCCAGGGGAGAGGGACGGAAGCGAAGGGAACGTCCGGAGAGGGACGAGGAAGATCGGCCACGGAAAAAGAGGCCGCCATCCGGCCGCAGAGGGAAGCGCAGACGTGATGAAGAACCCCCTGTGGAAGAGGAAGAGCCGGAGGAGGAGGGGAGACCGAAGAGAAGGCCCCCCAAGGGACGAAAAAGGCCGCCAAGGAGAGGCAGGAGACCACCAGAGGACGATGAAGAACCCGTGGAGGAGCCGGAGGAAGACAGGAGAAGACCTCCAAAGGGCCGCGATAGAGGAAGGGGCAAGGGGAGAGGCAAGAAGAGGGGACCACCGAGGAAACGGCAGCGGAGGCCCGAACCGGAACCTGAACCAGAACCTGAACCGGAACCAGAACCGGAATACGATCCGGATGATGACCCGAAGGTGAAGGAATTCGACGAGGCCATTGCCCAGCTCGAGGAGGACATCGATACACTCAAGGGAAAGGTTGAGGACCTGAATGTGTCACTGAAGACCGTGGAGGAGGAGTTGGCCGGGAAGAAGAAGGGATACGATGACCTTCTGGCCGAGAAGGACGAGATCGAGGCGGACATCCAGAAGACCATGGACTGCCCCAAGTGCGGAGATTCGGTGGAACTTCCCTTGGACGCCGAGAAGACATTGCATCTGCTTTGCGATTCATGCGGTGCGAAGGGACGCCTTCCCAATCCCAACAAGGACGTGATGCTGGACCTTGAGGATATCGAGGAGGAGATAAAGGAGCTCAAGGGTCCAGTGGATGAGCTGGAGGCGAAGATATCGGAAATAACCGATAAGATCACGGATTCCGAGCTCGAGATAAAGAACAAGGAGAACGATCTGGGTATGAGGCAGGAGGAGCGTGAAGAATACGTAGATGAGATGATGAAGAAAGCACCGAGCGCTCCGAGGAGAAAGGAGAAGGCCCCTCCCAAGGAGAAATACCCCGAGAAGGAAGAGGATTTCGGGGATGAGGATGAGGACGAGGAGGAGGTCGAACAGGAGGATGAGGATGCTTTCTGCCCGATGTGTTATGCAGACCTGACCGAACCCCCGTACAACCGATGCCCGGGCTGTGGATGGGAGGAGGAAGCGGACCACTCGGACGCACCGTCCACGTACGATACATACGCCAGTGAGGAGCCCTACGATGAGCCTTACGAGGAACCCATAGACGATTTTGGAAGGAGGTTCGAGGAAGCGGATTATTACGATCCGGGTGATCGGAAGAAGGCCGCGGAGGAGCATTATCAGGTCCCATGCCGATGTGGCGCGGATATTGATATCTGGACATCGAAGCGGCCCACGAAGATCAAGTGTGATTCATGTGGAGCAAGGGGTATGCTCAAGGGAATGGGAAAAAAGGTGACCGAGGACTACCATGGAGAATTCAAGTATGAGGCGCCTGGTACGTTCGAGGATGATGTTCCGACAAGGGAGTCCCCCGAGAAATCGACATTCTGCGGCAGCTGTGGGGCCAGGAACGTGAATACCAAGTTCTGCTCCGAATGCGGGGAACCCCTGGGACCCAAGAAGAGGAAACCGCCCGCGGAGAAGAGGGGAAGGAAAAGACGACCTCCGAAGGAGAGGGGGAGGAAGAGGCCGGAAGGAAGGAAGAAACCCGAGGGAAGGGAAGGAAGGGAAGCTCGAAAGGAGGATAGGAAAGGGGGAAGGAAGAGAGGCGGAGGCAGGCCGCGGAAGCGGGACGGGGAGAGCAAGGAGAAGCTCCAGGAGCAGGCCCTCAACATCTTGGTCAAGCTGGAAAAGCTGCTAGATCGGGCTGCGGACAAGGACCTCTACTTCCCGGAGGTGGAGGACGAGATGGACGGTCTGGAGTCCGAAATCGAGGGAGCGGCCTCCGTCGATGAACTGAAGAGGACTATCGACAAGGCCAAGAAACTCGGCAACAAGGTCAACCGCGAACTCAAGAAGTAAAACATCACGGCCAATCGGGTTGGGATGGACACCATCCTCCCAGCCCCAGTTCACAACGCATTACAGCTACCAACCATAGGATGTCTGGGTGGGGTCCATCTCATGTGGGGATGAGTATTGTGGGGTCCTTCGTATTCCGGTCTATCGAAATCGCCCACCGGATACACGACCTGTCAAGGCCTATCGTTGCAGTAAAACTAGCTACCGACCAATGAAGGTTCCGGGTAAACGAGGATAGGGATTGATATCATGGAGGAATTGATAGAACGTCCGGGTGAGGATGAATATCACTTTTTTGACCCCGACGTCGGAGAGGAGGGTCCTTCCTTCTCCATCGGCAGGTTCTTCGGGTCAATCGGGCGAAGAGGTTTGAAGGCAACCATGAAGGACAGGGCCATGGAACCTCATTCTCACCTGATAGGTCTACTCTCCGTCGTGGTCATAATGGCCCTGGGCGTAAGTGCCATTCTGCTCTTCTGAATAACATTTTTACCATAGACATCATATTGTCTATATGGATGTCCTTCTCTGCCGATAGAGCCTTTTGTCCACCGCCGTAAGCATCTGCGGTACCGCCTCATCAGGCAGGTTCAGAAAGCTGCCGATCATCCGGAGGGCCTCCCCGGGGTTGCGGAGGATATCGTTGTAACAGGAGAATATCGCCTCTATGTCCTCTCTGCCCTCGATGAGGTTCATGGCCATTCTGTTCAGATGGTCGAAGGCCAGCTTCGTCCCGTCCCTGTCCTCATCCTTTCCACCGGCCATCTTCTCCATGGAATCCATTATCTCATCGAGGTCCCTCAGCGAGTAGATGATCCTGTAGCTGCCCGGAGGGAGGAACTTGATCCCGTAGGCCGTGATCTTGATGAACTTCCCCCGGTATTTTTCCAGGGGAAACGTTCCCTCCTTGAGCCGGTTTATGATCTTTCCACCCTCGAGCTCATAATAACCCCTTGGATTGCTGCCGTCGGAGGGTCTCGACTCGTCGAAGGCCACCGGGACTCCTCCGGCATGAAGTATCTGCATCATCATGGACGTACCGGATCGCTCGAGACCGGACACAATGTAGTTCACATCCTCATCCATACTAACACCTTTCTCCCGTCAGACATCTCGCTCTATGGAGTAATTCATCGCTGTGGCCCGTGGGCCAATCAGGGTCCCGGGTAAGGGAAATGATGATTTATCTTATTTACGATAGGAAAGGAATGTAGGACAGAACGGGACGTGTCTGTTAGTGATATGCGGATGATGCTGATGGTCCCGTTCATATCGATCGCAATATAAAATCCGGTCAGGTGATCAAAAAGGTCCGTGAAGGCATTGCAATAATCGTACCAATGAATATAACAGGGTGTTGCAAGAACCCAAATGAAAAATAGCGGATATAGGCACATCA
>CAYRFL010000111.1:0-13418 GCA_964423515.1 uncultured archaeon | reverse complement strand
GTGCACGAATACAATCACCCCCACAATCAACACCCCAGCAAGGCTTACCCCTGCCCAAACGTACCTTGCTCCTATCCCACCCCCGGTCCCATCCTCATCCTCATCATCCGGCGGATCATCGTCCTCCACCTCCCTTTCCCATCTTGCGGGGTCGTCGGGATACGCGTCCTCGTCGTTGGGATGCCCGTCGCCGTCGCGGTCGGATGGTATGGACGTTGAGTTGAGGGGATCGGAGCCGGATGCGTTCTCGAAGGTGTTGTTGAAGGTGTCGCCATCTATGTCGAGGGGAGTGGAGAGGGGGTCGAATGGATCTGAGCCCGCCATCATTTCTTCCTCGTCGGGGTAGCCGTCGTAGTCCGAGTCTAGAGGGGTGGGTTCAGCATTAACCAGGACTGAGAGCGTGTCCCGGCCGAAATTGCCTGTACGGTCATAGACGGTGAGGGTGACAATGTAAAGGCCCGGTTGAGCGAATACGAACGAGCTACTATCGCCGTACAGCTCGATGTCGGTTCCACCAAACGTGAGCGACCACGTGTAGTTCACTATACCAACGTTGTCGCTGCTCCCGCTGGCGTTGAGTAGAACGGTCTCACCGACGAATGTGGTGATATCATTTCCCGCGCCGGCAACAGGGGGTGTGATGTCGAGGACGGTGACGTTGATGGTGTCGATGGCCCAGTTGCCCGCGGCGTCGGTGACGTTGAGGGTAACGGGATATTCACCGACGTTGTCGAACCTGAAACTCGATGTTTCACCACTAAGAGTTATGTTGGTTCCGTTATACTTGAATGACCAGATATACTCCGAGATTCCAACATTGTCCATACTATCAGATCCATCAAAGGTCAATAGTTGATACTGGTTAACGATTTGATCTGGTCCCGCATAAGCTCTCGGTCTGGTAACGTCCATCACGGTGACATTTACGATATCTTCATCAATTCGATCGAACTTGTCCACAACCCGGAGGGTGATGGAATAATTTCCCGGAATGGAGAAAGTAAAATTTGGTGATGGACCGAATAAATGATGAAGCATACCGTCGTAATGGAAGGACCATGAGAAATTGATGACATAAGGGCTGGCTGAGCAACCGGAACTGTCGAAATTGAAAGATTCGTATTGTTCAATTAAAATATCTTTTCCCGCATAAGCCTTCAGCAGTGGTATCCCGACCGGATTGACGAGGGGCAAACGGTCCATGGAATCTCCTTGGCCTTCCAGTACATATGCTTGATCTACAATACCATCCTTATCGATGTCGATCCGAACCATATCTGACCAATAATTGCCTCCCGAATCAGTGTTCCAGACGTTATCACGACCGTTATCGCTTGCCTGAATTTCCCCCCGATTATTGTGAAAGAAATTATTATGGTGAATTATATTGTCTATGGAGTCATACTTTGGTATTACAAGTCCGAAATCGGCATTAGATTGGAGGGTATTACAGGATATTTCATTATTACAACCATATAGATATAATCCCGATTCACTATTGGAAGAGATTAAATTATTCCTTACTATATTTTTTCCATCATTTGTAAAAACAAACAATCCCTTATTGTTATTTGTACATGAGTTGTTATTTATTCGATTGCCATAACCTCGATGATAAATACCAAAATTGAGATTATGGGAGCAATCATTATTCGAAATCAAACTGTTACCTATGCCTACTTCAATACCATTGTTCGTATTGAACAGACAGGTATTGTTTTCAATAACGTTATATCGATATCCATTAATTAAGATTCCAGAACCATTATTCATGTAAAAAAGGTTATTCTTGATAACATTATTCGAAGAATGTTCGCTGATTAGGCCGGAATCATTATTGTCGTTACACTTGTTTAACATTACTGTATTATCGTTGCCCCTTAAATAAATTCCACCATTATTATTCATGAAAATATTGTTATTAAGAGTACAATTATCAGAATATTCCATACGAATTCCATCCCCCAATCTATTTGAATTGCATCTATTGTTATTTATTGAAGTCATACTATTGAAACCCAAATGAATACCTGCATTCAGATTGTATTCCAGGGTATTGTCTATAATTTGATTGTTCGATCCTTCATAACAATAAATCCCATGTGAGTTGTTCCGGGCTATAATATTTCTCACAGTGATGTTACTGCAATTAATTAATATAACCATAGAAGCCGGCTCAGTTATTACATGGTTCATGCGGTTTCTAAGAAAAACAACAGGTTCGCCATCAGCAAGGTTACCTTTGCATTCCGAAAGTGTTTCACGTGGCTCATATATGAAATAATTATATGTGTTGTTATAGCAATTGTTATCTATTATGCTGTTTCGATAATCTCGCCACTCCAGATCATTCACAGAGTGTAAATCAATTCCATTTAAATTATTGTAACACGTGTTGTTCATGATTATATTTCCCGAGCAATCCCTATCCACCATCACTCCTGCTCTATTATTAATACATAGATTATTATTCACCGTGCAGTGATGGGCATACCACAGATGAATTCCTGCTCCAAATGGTCCATTTATACCATTCATAATCGTAAAACCGGAAATGTTAACCGAATTCGCTACAATAAATACAACATCATCCTTCTCTTTTCCGTCGATCACAGTGTATTCAGCCCCTTCCCCGATTAGGGAAATGGATTTGTATATCACCAGATTCTCACGATACGTTCCCGCTTCAACGAAAATCGTATCCCCATTGCTGGCATTCTCGATGGCCCACTGTATCTTAGTATAATCCCCTCCACCGGACGCGTTCACCACGATGGTTCTTCTTGATGGGACGAAAACGCCATCAGCAGAGCTCGTACATTTCATCACCGGCATGAATCCCATCAACATCATCTGCACGAGGATGATGCATACAACCGTTCGGGTGATACGAAATCTCATGGACAAATGCCCCTACCGGAACAAGCAGGGAATCGTGAGTATTTAAAATTTTTTAGGACGATGTTCGAAGTAATCCAGGTCTTACCCGGTCTCCCGTGTCACGAATGCCACCCGGTCCCCGCTACAGCTTCCTCTTTATGTCGTTGTAGAGCCTCATCTCCCGGGCCAGCGATGTCTTCCCCTCCAGGATCACCGGTATGTTGTACTTGTCCTTCTTCACCTTCTTTTTGAGCTTGATCTCCTCAAGGAAGTATTTCACATACTTCTTCATCTTGAACTCGCCCTCGTAGACCGGCATGGAGTTGATGTGTATATGACGCACCCAGGGCCTCATCTTCTTGTACCTCTTCTTCTGCTTGTCCTCCTTCACCCCGAGAAGGTTGATGAAGTCCAGCGTGGCGCCAAGCCGGGGATGGTCTATGGCCTTCAGCACCATCCTCAAATGCTTGGGATCGCTGCACAGCTTGTTGCGTCCCAGCATGGTGTTCTCCAGGAGGATCTGTATCTCCGTGCCCTCGGTATACTGGAGATAATGCTCGATGGTCGGTATGATGACCTCCATTTCCTCCTCCATATCGTCCCCGCCGGAGTAACCGGCGTGAAGCACCACCCTGTCCGATCCGATGGCCCTCGCGAAATCCAGGTCCCGCTCGTGCCTCTCCATCTGCTCCGGCGTGATATTGACGAGATTCATTCCTTTGTGGGCCGCGTGCACGGAGAAGTTCTCCACCTTCAGCCAGTCGGGCCTTGAATTGATAAGCTCCGCCGCTCCGTCCATTCCCTCCTCCAGCAGCTCCGTCTTCAGCTCCACCCAGTCCATTTCCAGGTAGCCCGCCATCTTCAGTATGAACTCCAGGGTCTCTCCCTTGAACATGCTGTTCGAATAGCCTATCTGCATATCTCATCACCTTCCGTCATGTGAAAAATTCCTGTACACGAATTCGCAAATGTTCCTGGCGGCGTCCGGTATCCCACGAAAGCTGGGAAAGTCGTTGACGTCCACCACCACTGGCTTCCCGTCCCTGTAGATGAAGTCCACGCCGTACACAGACATGCCGAAGGCCCTGCCAAGCTCAAGGATCATCTTTTTCTCGACATCTCCCACCTCGATCATATCCGTGCCCAGGTCCACGTCCGGCTTGAATCCGTCCTGCAGCCCTTTCTTCCTGAGGCAGTGGATGCTATCGCCGATGACGTACGCCTTGAATACCTCCTCCGTGGTCCCCAGGTATTCCTGGAAGAACAGTTCCTCCTCGTCGAGCCCCTTCACCATATCCAGGAGCTGCCCGGCGCTGTCGGCCTTCCCCAGCACTCTCGATTCCTTTGGTATGTTGTGTGCATCCCTCCTTACCCACACGGTCCTGCCGCCCCGGAGCGCATCCAACGCTTCCTCTGCATCCCGGAAGGTCTCGGGTATGCGGATATCCGGAAGCTCTCTCTGTACGAGGCCGAACATCCTCCTCCTGCTCTGGCAGACATCCACCGAATCGAGGCTGTTCAGAAAGCGGTTCCCGGTCTGCCTGAGCCTCCGGAAGAGAACCGTGTTCTCACGGTCGGTCAGTAGCTTCGGCAGTATGACGCTCATGCCCTTATCAAGGGAGCTCAGGGATGAGCCCGGTCCACGCGTATCCAGGTCCACAGAGGCAATGTCCATCCTCCCGAACTCCGCCTTCAGCTCGGAGATCAGTTCGGGATCCCTGTTCGCCAGCATACCCACGGTCATTCTGCTCATGCGGCCCCTCCAACGACTTACCACTCCATACCGGAAGATCGATATTTAACCGTTTCGAGATATTAGATTCCAGTCGATTCTTGGAAAAAAGGGAACCTCCGTCTTTAAATCTTTATAGATGATGAGCAATGTGTCATATCCGTGAGCGCGAAGGTCGGCATAATAACGGACGCCTATGAAGCGACCCGGATCGGCGGTCTCCTTGACTACCTGAAGGGGAAGGCCGAGGTCAAAATCTACGTTGAGGAGGAGCTCGTGCTGGATTCCCAGGACCTGCAGTTCGACGAGGACGTCTTCTTCACCAAGGGCAAGGGTTACACCTTGCTTGCCCTTGCGAGGATGGCGGAGGAGTACGGCAGGGATTCCGGCGCAAGGGTGGTGAACGACTCTCGCTCCATCTGGAACACCATGCACAGGTTCGTACACTGCACGCTCCTGTCAAGGACAGGTATAAGGGTTCCCGACCATTCCTTCGGCCCGTCCGGATCGGCCCGCTTCGAGCACTACATCGTGAAGAACATCATCGACCAGAACCACCTGCGAGCTCTTCATGTTCTGCCAATGTTCGGAGGCAGTGATGATGACGATGAGGTTCCCCGGATCGATACGGCGGAGGAAGCGGGAGGCGGTCCCAGGGTCGGGGAATTCCATCTGTATCAGCGCGTCATCGAATCGGAGTACGAGTACAAGGTCTACGGATTCGGCGATCAACTATTATTCTACAGGCAGGTCCCGGTGGCGAGGAATCCCAACAAGATGGAGTCCAGGGTGCCGATACCCGGGATACCGGAGCTCCGTGATATGGCCATCGGGGCCATGAAGGCCACTGGACTGCGGATCACATCGATGGATTTTCTTAAGGAGGATGGAGACTACTATCTCACGGACATCAATCCGGTTCCGAACTTCAATTACATCGAGGGGGGGGCGGAGATACTCGGAAATTACCTGTTGAAGCTTGCCATATGAGGTCAGGACCATGCGCTGCGCCATGCTCGTCCACGAGATGAACGAATGCATCAATATCATCTCCGGAGCCCTTCGTGAGTGCAAATGGGACGTCGGGATCATAGAACTGGATGAGCTTGTCATCGACGAGAACCTACTGGATTTCGACCTCGTTCTGCTGTGCTCACCCCATATTTTTCATATCTATGCCGGCATGTATGCCGAATCGAGAGGAACAAATGTCATTCCATCCCCCGAGATTCTCCGGATGATGTCGAATCGGACCGAGCTTCCCTATCTGGCCGGAAAGTGCGGTCTGGCAACACCACGTTACTACATGGGATTCCCCGAGGCCCTGGCCGTGGAACTGCCTGAGGAAGCGTTTCCGCTAATCCAGAAATCCATCGTAACCTGCCCTCCGTTTCCCGGGAATTCCATATGTTCCGCCAACGATCTTCGCAGGATGGATGAACGGTTCCTGTACCTGGAGGTTCCAAGCACTGGTCGAAGGATCCATTCATACTTCGGCGGCGGAGCATTGGTCCTCTACGAATGCGTTTCCACAGATGATTTCCAACCAATACCGGACCGCTCAGAGCCAAAGCTCCATTATGAGGTCGGTCAGATCGTCTCTCGATGGAGTGAACTGACCGGATCTGACTTCGGCTATCTTCATCTGGTTCGCCAGCCCTCCTCCTGGAAATGGGTACTCTTGGAGGCCGGAGCGTTCCCTAAATCGGTCTACGATGTGGGGGTCCTTCGAAGGATTTCTGAAAAAGTGATGGAAAAACACGGAAAATAACAATATCCGCATCGGGAGCCTATTCGGGGATTTATCTCTTTTTTCAAAGACGAGGGTGGATCTTCCGAAAATTTTTATAATAAGAGAATCATTTCGCCCACCATGGCCATTAAAGTTGCTCTAATTGGAATCGGGAATGTTGCATCGGCACTGGTACAGGGTGTGGAGAAGTACAAGCAGGATCCCCAGTCAGCAATAGGCGTTCTACCCGAGATAACACAGTATGCTCTGGATGATATCGAATTCGTGGTGGGGTTCGATGTCAATTCCGACAAGGTGGGTAAGGATCTCAGCGAGGCCATTTTCATTGCCCCCAATAACACGGAGACCGTCTTCAGACCTGGTTCCCTCGGTGCGGAGGTTCTCAAGGGGCCCGTACTGGACGGATTGAGCAGCAGCATCAAGGAACATGTTCCAACATCGGAGCAGCAGGTTCCGGTGGATGTCACGGCAGAATTGAGGAACCGGGGAGTGGACGTTGCAGTGATAATAATCCCCACTGGGTCCAACAAGGCTGCGGAATTCTACGCAGATGCCGCCCTGGAGGCGGGCTGTGGAGTGATGAACGGGATGCCGGCGCTCATTGCGAACAATCCCGCTCTGGTGGCGAAGGCGGAATCACTGGGTCTGCCGCTTATCGGTGACGACGTGAAGAGCCAGATAGGTGCGACCATAATCCACAGGGGCCTGGCCAACCTCTTTCCCGCCAGGGGAGCAATGCTGGACAGGACCATACAGCTCGACTGGGGCGGAGATATGGATTTCTGCAATCTGACGAGCAACAACCGCTACGAGCAGGGAAAGCGCCAGTCCAAGACCGAATCCGTCATCGCCAATCTCCAGAACCGAGACACCGTGGAATGCCAGATATCGGCCGTGGATTATATCCCGTTCCTGAGAAATACGAAGGAAGCATATACGAGGCTCGAGGGGAGGATATTCGGCGGCGTACCCGTGAGGGTCGATATTACGATGCAGGTGATCGATGCCTACAATTCCGCGGGAATTCTCACCGATGCCATACGTGTTGCGAAGGTGGCCATGGACAGAAATGCCGGTGGAGTGGTTCACCCTGCCTGTTCCTTCTTCAACAAGAAGCCCCCGCAGCAGCTCGAGGACTATGTGGCCAGAAAGAATCTCATGGAATTCTTGAGCACGTGATCCGGGTGCATGAAAAACTTCCGCGTTCTATTTAATGCCCGAATTCTCTTCCGATGTTTAACGTTGTATTTTCAAAATCAGCGCCTGTCGTGAGCCCTGCTCTCTTTTGATATCTGAGGTTTTGCGTCTTGAATATAACGGGGCGTCCGCGACAGAAAATAATATCTCGGTATGGAACAAACGGGAGACCCTGCCCTCCCTGGTAGGCGTTTGTCCGCAGGCACATCCGTTGGAAAACCTGGTTTCCGAGGATGTCCGCTTCTCTCCGCAGACCCACGTGGGCCCTGCTACACCCTCGATTTCTTCTATAAATCTACAGGTGCAGTTGCATCTGATGCAACGGAGTGTAGCGGGCACCTGCCCAAACTGGAAACATTCCCTTCGGAAACATTCCTGTTTCGTGCAGAAGGTATGTTGGCCGGGGGCCCAGTGGCACCCGTATGGTAACGCCTCGAGGATGCAGGGGCATAATGGTCCGGATGTAATGGGCATCTACTGATGCCACGGAGTCTGACCGCACACCTGCGTGTAGTCCCGCTTTGTCTTCATGGTAGCGCCCTCTAAGGCGAAAAGGTCCGATCCCTTCTTCGATCTATCACGAGTGAACAGTGATTGTGGAGGCAGAATTTTCTCAGAACAAAACATATGACCCCGTTTTTCGTTTATTCGCACCAACAAAGCGGGCAGCAACCTTTTAATAAATAACATGTGTTCACGTCCAAATGTTGTCAATGATGTAAAGTCCGAGTAATTCGGAGTATTCAGCTTGACAATGTGCGCGGTTCGCGTTAAACGCAGATACCGCTTCATACTCAAAGGTGATATTCCATGGGAATCTGGCAAGGGCGGTCAAAGAGAAAACCCACCGGCGGACGACTGAAGAGCATTCGTAAGAAGAGAAAGAGAGAGATCGGTGGGGACATTCTTCATACCTTCGTAAGGGATGAGACCAAGAAGAAGATACGCACCCTGGGCGGCAGAAGTAAGCTCAGGCTCACGGGAGCCCATTGGGCAAACGTGGTGGACAATTCGAAGCAGAGCTCCGAAAGGGTAAGGATAGTCGGTGTGGTGGAGAATCCCGCCAATATACACTACGTCAGGAGAAACATCGTTACCAAGGGCGCGATAATAGAGGTGGAGGGCGAGAAGCTCGCAAGGGTGACATCCCGACCCGGACAGCATGGCGTGGTCAACGCGGTGTTCACGGGTATGAAGGAGAAGGGAAAGAAGAAAAAGAAGAAGTGATCCTAAGGTGGTAGAACGGTATCGAAACGGGACGGTTTTCTTGTATTGTGGCCAAGGTATTTTGACTCCGAGTTCTCGAGAAAACAGGGCCGGAGAACCTCCGAGATGCTGTCCGTCCCCAATCCCAGTGCCGCCGAGATAGCTCTGGTATGCAGTTCGGTCCGGCTCACGCCCAAGCTAGACGAGAACGGGAAACACCCGTCCATACCCTGGGATAAGTGCGGAAGGGTCTTGGTCCGAAGACCCACCATAAAGGGCAAGAAACTTAGCAAGCAAAAGCTAATCAGGATACTGGGCAAGAGAATGAAGAAATGGTACGAGAAGACCTCCGTGAAGATGAGAACCCAGGAAATTAGAAAGTTCATAGATCGGGTAGACCGGATGTAAGGATGGCTTCACGTATAAATCCGTCCAGTGCTTCGTTTTTCGACAGTCAGAGTTGTGTTCCGTGGTAAGCGTGAAGCTTGAAAAAGTTGAATACATTGCACGGGGCCATTGGTTTTGATATATCGGGGACCAAAATTACAAATACAGCCCCCGCGTTAATAAGGGAGCGTCGATCGGCCAACAATTCATAACAGCAGAGGGATATTTCTGGTATATCATAAACGAGGTCATAATACGGGAGAATACGTCAGGGTCGTGCTCCCCAATAGGAAGAAGAGCGAGATATTCGGCGTTGCCGAACAGCTGTTGGGAGGCTCCAGGCTGATCGTCATGTGCGAGGATGGTAAATCCCGTCTGGCAAGAATACCGGGACGGATGAAGAGAAGGATGTGGATCAAGACCGGGGACCTCCTTATCATCAAACCCTGGCAGTTTCAGGACGAAAAGGCCAACGTGGTGTACCGGTATACCAAGACCCAGGCCATGAATCTGGCGAGGAAGAGGAGACTGCCAGAACTCCTGGATATATTCTGATCTCCGGCTCGTTCTCATTTAGGTGCTGTCGATGTCTTCCGATGAAATCTATCAACTTCTGGAGGAAAAATTCGACGTTTTCAAGAAGATTGAGACCCGGCGTAGGGATGACGATCAAAGGAAGACCCTCGACGAGATATTCGATCATTCCACGCTGTTGGGCCTACACAAGCTCATTACCAACGATGTGATAGCGACCCTGGACTTTCCCATATCCTCCGGAAAGGAAGGGAACGTCTATCGGGGCACGGCTCCTTCGGGCGCGCTTCTGGCTGTAAAGATATACCGCACGTCAACGGCCACCTTCAAGAACATCATGAAGTATATAGACGGCAATCCCCGGTACCGCAATATCGGACGAAAGAGACGCGATATTATATTCACATGGGCCAAGAAGGAGTTCAACAATCTATCAAGGCTCGGAAAGCACGGTGTCAGGGTTCCCCGCCCGATCTTCGTCCATCGCAATATACTTGTTATGGAATACATCGGTAACGAGCTCATGCCCGCACCCCTCCTTCGAGACGTGAATATCGAGGACCCTGATGAATATTACTCGGTTATCATGGAGGAGTACTACAGAATATTCAACGAAGCCAGGATGGTCCACGCCGACCTCTCGGAATACAACATTCTCGTTACCGATCCGGGTGAGCTCGTGCTGATAGACATCGGTCAATGCGTGGTCCTGGAGCACCCGCAGGCCCTCGAATGGTTCAAGAGGGACATCAAGAACATCTCCTTCTTCTTTCGGAAGGCGGGTGCAGCTGCCGACCCGAAGATGGCCATGGACTATATTTTAAGGGGGAAGGAGAAGGGCAAATTCAGGGAGATGATGAAGGGGGCACGACAATGCAGTACGTGAGAATCCCACGGGAGCGCATATCCATACTGGTTGGCAAGAACGGCTCGGTAAAACGAAAGATCGAGAAGATGACCGGGGTTCATCTGAAGATCGATTCGGAGGAGGGAACGGTGGATATCGACGAGGGAAAGGCGGAGGACCCTATTTACTCCCTGAAGGTAAGAGACCTCGTCCGGGCCATAGGCAGGGGATTCAATCCTGAAGCGGCCATGGAGATAGTCACCAAGGACATGTTCTTCTCCCTTGTCGACATCAGAGATTATACCGGCAAGAAACCGAAACGAATAAGGGAGATGAAGGGACGGATCATCGGAAAGGAGGGGAAGACCAAGAGGATCATCCAGGACCTCGCCGGATGCAGCCTGTGCATATACGGTCACACCGTGGGGATCATAGCGGAGCTGGATGGCATGGAGATAGCCAGGACCGCAGTGGATATGGTGCTCTCGGGTTCGCGTCACGCCTCTGTTTACGGCTATCTCGAGAGAAAGAGAAGGGAGGCCAAGAGCGCACGGGCGCGCTTCATGTACGGGAGCGATCCTGAGCTGGCTGCCCTTGGTGACGATTATTTCGACGAGATCACTCTGAGCCATTCTCATGATTTCGATGTCGGAAGGGGCGACGAGGGTGACGACGTTGATGACGATGATGACGATAGAGAGAATGATGACCACGAAGATGCTGATGGGGGCGATGATGGGGATGAGAAGTAAGTGGATAATAGTGAAGATGTGACCTTTCAATCTGCCCATTACGATCATGAGATCGATTGGAAGTGAGTATTTACCTGTTCGTAACGGTTTTGTATTTTCCACCAGCAGCTCGCTCCGTGAGCCTGACTATCGCCTCGCGCATCTCCTCTGCGTTGTTCCACCGGTCATCCATCTCCTTCTCAAGGGCCTTCATGACGATGAAATCGAGCCTTTTTGGCACATCCCCGTTCAGCCCGCTCGGCGGAACGCTAACAAGTTCCAGTATCTTTTCCTCTGCCTTCTCCTCGTCCTCGTCCTTGAACGGATTTAAACCTGTAATCAGCTCATACAGCAGAATGCCTGCCAGAAATACATCCGTCCTCGCATCCGGTTTGCCGTACTTTCCCGGCTTCAGGTGTTCAGGAGCGCAATAACCGCTCCTCTTCCTTCTTATGAGGAAATTCTCCCTGTGAGCTATCGCAAGGAAACGATCCCAACCCCAGTCGGTTATCTTGATGGTCCCGCCTGCCGTTAGCAATATGTTGTTGGGTGAGATATTTAGATGTCGGACGCCCTTTGTATGGGCATAGGAGAGACCCTTGAGTACCTCGAGCATGATGTGAACTGCCTCTCCGGGGACCAATCCGTCCTCCCGTATGAGGTTCCCCAGAATGCCACCGCCCATCTTCTCCATGGATATGTAAGGTACCGGGCGCGTATCGTTATCGAATATCTTCACGATGTTCTCGTGCTCGAGATCTCCCCACAGCTTCGCGCAGTACATGAACTCGGCCATGGTGGGCAGGTCCCTTTCCATCCCCATTTTTATTCGGGGTATCTTAACGACCCTCTCCTGCCCATCCTCGGTTCGGGTTACGTATACATTCGCGTATTCGCCGTCGTGCAGCTGAGATTCCACACCGAGGAATCCGAGCCTCTTACGCAACTCCTCGGGCACCGGGGTTCCCTCCACGACCTTCAGGCCCTTGCCGTATTTCGCTGAGGGGATCAACGGCTTTTTGACATCCTCGTCCTCCCCCTCGTTCACACCTTTGCCTTTCTTGACCGGACCGTATCCCTCTATGGTGGTAAGCCCGTTCTCACTGAATCCTCCTCCGTATCTCTTTGGATCGATGGCCCAGGAAATGGAAGCGGTATACGGTTCCATCTCGTGTTCCAGGCGGTCGAGCTCGGCCAGAACGTCCTCGTACGACACCATGGCATCCCGCATGGTCCTTGGATCGTGGCGGTCGAACTTGATATCGCGTAATCGGTTCTTCACGTACCTGTATTCCTTGACTATGAACTCCGGATCGGCATGATACGGGCCTATGGCCTTCAGGGTATCATGGACGTTCCTGAACCTTTGAAGCGTCTCGGTGCGGTTCCTCTCCATCACCGCCTGCGTCACCTCGATGTCCACATCGATCTTCTTTCTGATGTCGGTGGCCCATTCACCAAAAAAATAGGCTATGCCGGAACCGAGGATGCCGCCCAGGAGAGCTCCAAGGACCAACCCTTCCTCGAGGCCGACGAAATATCCTCCCGCCCCTCCCAACATAAAGCCCGCTGTTCCTCCGGGTATGGCGCTCCTCAGAAGGGCACCCGCCATGAGGCCTGCTCCGATCCCTACAAGACCCGCCCCTATTCTGCCCCTCACGAGCAGCCCGACGGCCAGGGAGATCGAGCCCGCGACCGTCAGCATTCCCATAAACTTCCATACCTTTCTGTACTTCATGTTATCGGCCTTGTGATCAGGGGGGGTGTCGCTGGAAGGAAGTCTTCATAATGGTTGTACTATTCATTCTTATCCCTTTTAAAAACTGCCGATATCTTTCCCGAGCATTATTATTACGGGTGGAATTAACTATCGGCCCTTTCCGGGGTACTTGTGCCGGCGTCTTTCGGGATGTTGTTGGGATGGCCCATCTCCAGCATCGTATCCCCGGTGAAGGGCAGTTAGAAGGTGAGATAGGTGTTCGGAAGGGTTGTGGGTATGTTGCTGACAAATGTCCTGATATGGGTTCTGTTATCGGCCAACCTTCACCGTGGAGCGAATATCCTTGTGTGCGATCTGACGAAGGCTCCTTATCCCCATCGACACCTATGAAAAATGTTTATTTGCCATCGTAAGTATCCGTTTCTTCTGAT
>CAYRFL010000110.1:0-13533 GCA_964423515.1 uncultured archaeon | reverse complement strand
GATCTGTACTATCGCCTTCGTGATAATCGGTCTGGTCTATACTTCGGGTATGAAGGTCAAGGGTGTGTTGGGTGGATGGATGGGAGCCATCCTAGTATCGTTGACATTCGCAATCGTTTCTCAGAACAGGGTGCTCTTCCCGAGCAGGCACTTTGAATACCTGATGGAGCCAATAAGCATCGTTGCGGCGATAGGAGCATACATGTTCTACCGGAATGGTCTGGCGTTTCGAAGGAAAGTCCACTCCCTCCTCTTTCGAGAGAAACGGGAAAGCAGAGCATCCCGGCTCCTTATCCGAAGTCCAGAAAGGTTCAGAAATGGTTGTATCGCTTTGATACTTGCGGTGCTTCTGAGCAACGGGATCTCATCCTATCCCATGAGAACCTCCATCGGTCCGTTCAATGAGGATTTTTCAGATCAATTCATGGCATCGGTCGATTGGTTGAAGGAGAATGTCGATAGAAACCTTACTATCGCCACCCAGCATCCATATTCCCAATACATCCATTCCGAGGGATTTTTGAACGTTACGTATGATGATACCGGACTTAATATATGGCATTGTAATAACTGGACAAAATGCTATCATGAGCTCAACATGACGAATGAGACCCTGCTGCCCCGGGTGGAATATCTTCTGGTGGATGATATCATGCGATATGTCGGGGTTCAGGCCGCCGTCGGGATAATCCCCGAACCAATTGATGACTTTCTCGGTGCATGGGAAAAATTCATGGTACCACCCTTCGAGCGGGTTTACTTGAACGGCACATACGAAGTGTATGGCACTTTCTTGGAAGGGAAGGAGTGGCAGGGTGATTGGGCGGCATTGTTTACGGTGAACTGGAGTTATATCGAGGAGAATCGAGATATGATAAAGGATGAAGATTAAACGAATTTATCTCCGACATCGATCAACAGAGTCCCCGTTACCCATATAATCCCCAACCCTCTCCATTCCCTCCTCTATCTTCTCATGGTTGCCCACCAGGGGCCCGTACGAGATTCTGAAGGCCTCATCCATGGATGGGCCGAAACCTGTTCCCGGTATGAAAAGAACGGCGGTCTCTCGAAGTATGTCCTCTGCGGCCTTCACAGGGTCCCGTCCGACCTTAACGCAGGTGTACAGGCCGCCCATGGGTTCGAGGCGGGGTAACGATACAAATTTATCCAGAGCGTCCATGGTAACGCGGGCCGTACGTTCATACAGGCGCCGCATATCGTCGATATACGTCTTCAGACTGCCGTCGGCCAATGTCTCATCCAGGAACCTTGCCGTGGCCGTGGAGTGCAGCGTATCGGGGCTGAGAAGGGTGGATTCCACCAGCCGTTCCATGGCGCCGATGACCTCGGCGGGGGCCTCGAGCCACCCCAGTCGCCTGCCCAGGCTCGATATCCATTTGGAGTTGGAATGGATGCTGACGAGATTGGGATGATCCTCGGGAGACCAGGAATAGGATGGCGGCATATCGCCGAAGTACTGGGCCTTGTAGGCATGGTCGATAACATAGAAGGCTCCGGCGTCTTCAAGGATCTCCAGAGCGGCCCTGTGGAACCCCTCCGGGAGTATCTGCGAGGTCGGGTTGTCTGGGTCCGGGATGACCAGGGCCTTTATCTCTCTTTTATCGCAGAGGGATTTCAACCTTTCCATGGGAACGTCGATATCGGGCATGTGATCCCAGGTGACCGGGTCCAGCGCGGGCAGAAAGTGAATGTTCGAACCGGGAAGAGCGCACTTGATGGCATTGAAGTAGTTCACGTATGTGGGGTCCAGAAGAGCTATGCCGTCGCCGGGGTCGCAAAGAACCCTCATGATATCGTGAAAGAGCTGGGTGGAGGACTGTCCAACGCATATGTTACCGGCCTCAAGAGTCCCCACGGAGAATATGTTCCGCTCGAAGGAGGCCAGCTGTTCGCGCAGAGAATGGTTCCCTATTATGGCGCTGTAACGCCCGGAACGGTGAAACTCCGTGGCGTCATTGACTATCTCACGGTATATCTCCCTTAACCTCTCGGGAGCCCGGTGATCGCACCAGCCGCCCCCAAAGGAGATCACCTCCTCCGGATCGAGGCCCATTCTCCTGATGTTCCGGGGATCGGCTATCTTCATTATCCGCTGAATGGGCGAAAGCCCGCTTATGGTCTCTTCCACAAGCGAGGAGAGGTCCGGAACAGTTCTCCTTTCTATTACCATTCGACCACCTTTCCAGTTACTTTGAATTATTCCAATATATGGTAGTCCGCCATCCGCCATGTCTTCCATCCTATGTTGAAGGAAGGGTCCTTATCATCTCCTCGAGCTCATCGGTACTCAGTCCCATATCCCGCCTGAGCCGGATCGCCAGCTCCCACTGCTCCCTGGCCAGATATACCGATCCTTTCAGGGCATGGACGATGCCCACGTTCCTGTAACATGAGGCCACCCCTTTCCTGTCCCCCGTATCGCGGTCTATCTCGAGGGACCGGGCATAATAGGACAGTGCTTCCTCGTATTCTCCCCCGTCTGTCAGGACGTTGCCGATACCGGTGTAAGATGCGCTCATACCCTTCTTGTGATCCATCTCCCGGTCGATGACCAGGGCCTTTCTGTAATAGATGAGCGAGGCCATGGGCTCTCCCATCTTGTAAAGGGCATTGGCAAGGTTCCCGTAGGATGAGCTGAGGAGGACCCGGTCCTCGAGCTGCTCGGCGATATCGAGGGATTTTCGGGAATATTCCATGGAGCGCTTTGCATCTCCCGCGTCATATGCGGCAGTGGCCATGTTCGCATAGCACATACCGATCCCCCTCGGATTTCCCGTATCCTCGTCGATGGCGAGAGATTCCGAGTAGTAACGGAGCGCCGCCTCATAGTCTCCCCTGTCCGAGGAGATGTTGCCCATGTGAACGCAGCAGGCCCCCAGGCGTCCCACATTCCCCAGGGCCTTTTCGAGCTTCATGGAGAGCTGAAAGTGATCCAGCGCTTCCTCGTAATTTCCACGCTGCTGCTCTATGTTTCCCATCTCAAGGTGGCACGCGGCGATGCCGCTGCGCTCGTCGACATCCTGAAATACCGAGAGGGCCTTCCCGTACTTGCGCATGGCCCTGTCATAGCTGCCCCAGAGCGCGTGGATGCGGCCGATCCGGGTCTCGCACCAGGCGGTGTTGAGCAGGTCATTCCGTCTGCGGTATATCTTTCTTCCAGTATGGAAGTTCTTCAGGGCCTCTGCGGGTGCGCCTCCGAGGAAGAGCGCCTCTCCGATCTTGACATACAGCTCAGGATCATCCAGTATACCGCCCTTGGCATCCTCTACCTTCCGTACGGCCTCCCCTATCTTCATCACCACGCTCTTCTCCGATGCAGAGAGGACCGACGATACGGTCGACCCGGCAGAAGCCGGATGAGGGGACACGGATTCACCCATGATCACATCCAGTATCCGGCACATCTCCTCGGGTCCGAATCCAACCTTTATCTCACCCACGTCGACTATCGTGGATGCATTGGCATACTTGAGATATTTTTCCTCCTGGCCGGAGAGCACCGCCACCACCTGCCTCCCCCGGTCCCTCTCCGTGAGATACTCCTGCCGTACCGTCTCCGTCCTAGGAAGTACCTCTCCCCCTTCGAGATTCTGTCCGCATAGGGAGCAAAATCGGAACTCTTCCGGTTGTTCGGTACCGCAATTCACACACTTGCTCATTCGTTTACCCCGATCGAGCGTATCGTGACCGTATCATAAGCATGTCAAGACCGGTGGTCTCAACTGGTGAACCTCAGGATCGCCGCAACACCTCCAAGGCCTTCGAGGTAGGGAGACTCGTCTATGAACTCCAATTCCCCACCGTTCCTGACCACGAACTCGATTATCTCCTCGAGGACATCCACGACGGAGGTATCTCCCTTGCAGTACGGACAATTGGCCTTCGGGCCCTTTTCCACCGCCTGGCAGCGTTCGCATATCCATCCGGGGATCCGGACTCCCTTCAGTACGAACAGCTCCTTCACCGTGCCCGCCCGGGATGCATCTACAACGTTATCTAGACCGTATAACGCCGGACCTCCGGTGAGGATCATCTTCTGGAGAAGTTCCACGGAGCGGCCTCCCGTTATCTTCTCATCCTGATGGACCATGTCCGTCACGTCCTTGATGATCTCGGAGAGCGGGGTGTTCTTGTCCATATCGAGAACACGGCTCACCTTCTCGCGCATCTCGAGGGAAAGGTATTCCAGGAACTCCTTCTTGCCCTTGCCCGGACCCGCCAGGATGATGGACACGACCGAATCCTCCTCCCTAAGTACCTCCTCGAGGTCTCTCTCGACCTTCTTGTAGAACTTGTCCACGGCCTCCTTTCGCAGACGATTGAAACGCATCTGGGACCAGCCGCCCTTCTTGTGTCGGCCCATGACGTCGGTCTCCACCTCCTTTTCCTCTTCCACCAGTCTCGCGCCCAGGAGCGTTATCCGAGCCGACGTGCCGTCGATGAAGACCAGCACGAACTCTTCCCATTCGTCCTGCAAGAGAGCCAATGGTCTGATGTAAGGGGATGAATCCACGACCAGGAAGTTCTCCGGCGGAACCGACAACTGGTACAGCCTGTAGAAGTCGTTCTTTTCCGATCCGATAAGAGCCATCCCCCGCTCCTGGTCGAGATGAGGCAGTCTCTCAAGCTGATCCATGAGGCGGTCGTAGGTTCTCATGAGGTTGTCGGACAGACCGGCTTTCGAATGGAGTGCCTTCGAGCATGCTCGTAGCCGTTGATCCATGAACTTCTTCCAGTTCCGATCGAGGAGATTCACGAATATGGTGAGAAATGTGTCCTGGCTGTCCCCGTCGTAAACGCTCGCAAGTTCCCTCAGGTCGATCTCCTGAAGGGATACCATCTTTGTACTGTTCAAACTCGCATCCTCCTTTTTTCTACACTATGTCGAAAACGAAAAGAGCCCAAACGCTCATTGTCGTAACCGTTACCGAGAGAAAGTTAACCCCGTTGTTGGAAAGGTACTTCCAACGCTGAAGCGTGGCTCCCAGATAGGAATCTAGCTGGCATGATATGAAACCGGCGATGAAGGGTATCAGGAAATACAGGGGTCTTATTGAAAAGGACAGAAAACGCGGCGATAGAAAACCTATGAGAATAAAACCGGTCCCGGCAAGGATCACCGAACCCATCACGGCCGAGAACTGCCCCAGGACGGAGATACCCCCGTCCACGCCCGGTTTAACCCTCTTGAAGTTCGTGATCATGTAGACCTTCTCCGACAGTACTCCAAGCTCGCTGGCGAAGGTATCTGCGGAAACGGCGCACACGGCAGTGAGATAGAGAACGGGACCAACTCCGGTTTCGAGGTACAGGCTGGAGAAGGCGATGACCGAGGGTATGAAACCGTTGGCAAGGACGTTGTCGAGACCCCGTTTCCCCTTCTTGCCCTCTGAAAGGCCCCTCTCCTCCTTGTAGCTGAACTTCGTGATGGTCACGAAGTGGTTGAGGGCCAGAAAGAGTATCAGGATCAGCAGCCACACGAAGTCAGTTGTTATGGCGATGACCGCGCCGATCACGGATGCTGCCACGGCGCCCTTACGGTCAAGTATCTTCCCCACCACGGCGAACATTCCGAGAAGGAGGCATATTATGAGTGCCAGTGTAACATGGAACGCCCCGTGAAAGTTCAGGAGCTCCACGAGATTGCTAGGGTCCCCCATCGGCGGGCTTCAACGGGATAATAGATTATCAATTTTACTTCCTCGTTATGATGAGCAGGGGCGGGGGTCCTCGAGGGCACCGACCGGGGTGTATTGGTGTACCGCTAAAATTGGAGATTAGGGTTATATATCATATTGTCAAATGTGCATACCTCGATTAAAAGTCGATGTTTGCACATTTGACAATGTTCGCAGAATCGCAGCCCGAAGGGACCGATTCTGCTGAATCAGAAGGATATTAAATCATCACCGGAGGAAACCTCATGAATGCATTTTCATTCAACAATAGAACCGTCCGAGCCAGCCTGTCAATCCTGCTGCTGCTCATGTTTACGCTGCCCCTGCTCCACAGTGCCATCCATATCGAGAGAGATGGCAAGAACACGGGACCCGGATCGAATCCGGACGTCGGGAGAGAGAGCTCACCGTACGCGGGATCGGCTGCTTCCAGGGCGAACTCGCCCATGCTTAACATAACCGACGACACTGTGGAGTATGCCATTCTGGCACCCCAGGACTTCACCGCCGGCCTCGCGCCGCTGGCGGAATGGCACAGCAGGTACGGGATCAGGACGAAGGTGTATTCCATGGTGGAAACGGTGGGGTATCCGGGAAGCGATACGCAGGAAAAGATACACATGTTCCTCCAGGACCTCAACTCCACCAGCCCGTACCTGAAGTACGTGCTCCTGGTGGGAGACCACGACCTGATACCGTCGCGGTACCTGCACGCGGGAGCCCACACGTGGGATCTGGATTACTCCTACGTATCGGACCATTATTACGCGTGCCTGGGCTCATCGTGGGATACGAATCACAACGGAACGTACGGTGAGTTCGGAGAGGAGGACTGGACGCCCGACGTCTATGTGGGAAGGATACCAATAGACCAGGCCTCCGAGGTGGAGGGGATGGTGGACAAGATAATCAACTACAGGACGTATCCCCCGGCAAACGATTGGATAAAGAGGATGCTGGTATGGACCACCGTCATGTCCCCTCCCAACGATGGCTCCCCTCCCGAAGGCTCCTACGACTCCTACAAGGACAATGCTTACAAGGTACACAATTACATCGATAACAGGATACCGTCGGGCGTGGACAAGGAATATCTGGCTGATTACACCGAGCTCGAGGGCGGCAACTATACCTTAGCGAAGGATAACTTTACCCGGTACAATGCAGTGAACCAGTTCAACGACGGGGCAGCGCTCTTCACCTTCGCCGGCCAGGCATATTACGACGAGAGCATGGCCCCCATGGACAATGCACTGGCCCATTACAGCGGTGACGGGAAGACGAATGTCTGGTCCATCTCCTACAACTACGATGACTGCGACGACGCCACCAACGGGGAACGCTTGCCCTTTGCCTTCATCGCGAGCTGCGATACGCTGAACTTCTCGGAGAGCGACGATACAAACCTCGAAAGACTGAGCACGCGGAGCACCGGGGGGGTCATCGGCCAGATAGGGAACTCGGGAAGGTCCTGGCGCGGAGAGGAGCTGTACGCTTCCAAGGGGAACTGGTGGATGATAGACAAGTTCTGGCAGCTCTTCTTCCTGTACAACGGCAGGGCCGGGGAAGCATTCTACAAGATGAAGCATGTTTACGCCAGGGACATACTGCCTCCCTACATGAAGCCAACCCCCGCACCTTTCGCCTACGGGATAAAATGCAACCTGTACGGCTACAACTTCCTCGGGGACCCGGCCCTCGACATCTGGTACTCGCGGCCGAGGAACTTCAAACCCATATCCGTCACGCTGTGGGAGGGAACGAACCTTCTGAACATGACCGTCCTCGACATATATTCCGATCCGGTACCCGATGCGAGGTTGACCGTGAAAATAGGCGACATGTACTCCACCGCGATATCCGACGAGAACGGCAACATTTCTCTACCGTACGAGGCCTCGCTGGGGGACGATCCCGTGGTGTCGTTCCATGCCAACGGACTCATACCAATGAGCGTGGACGCCTCCGTGTCGGAGGAACCGGCGGACCTCACCATGGTGGGAGATATCGAGATCTCCGAGGAGAATCCGGGGATCGGGACTACGGTTACGTTGAGCGTGGATATCAAGAACGTGGGGAAGCAGCAGGCGGCGGCGGTGAAGGTCGGTTTATATGAGGGGTCATTCGATGAGGACAATCTAATTGGCGAACTGGCGAACGTGGGGAGCATCGCACCGGGAGACGTGAAGGAGGCCAACATTCCCTGGGAGGCGGCCCTCTCGGTGAAGCGCATCGTGGCTGTGGTCGATCCGGAGAATGACATCCTCGAATCAAACGAGTACAACAACCGAGGAACCCTCGACGTTGACGTCGTTGGAGCCGACCTGTTCCTCGAGGCCAACACGCTCACCTCCAGCAGCGGATACAACGTTTCCACCGTTGGCAGCACCACGGTATCGATATTCGCCCATAACATCGGGGAGCTGGGAGCCGACGACATCACATTCGCCATCTACTGGGATGAGATAGGTCCCGGATACAGGGTGGGAAAGGTTTTCGAGCTTCCTTCCATGGATCCCGGAGCACAGACCAGCATCAATATCGATATTACACCGAGAAGCGGATATTCCAGGTATGTTGTGGCAGCCGATCCGGAGGGCGAGATACCGGAGATGAACGAGACAAACAATTACGTGACCTTCTACATCTTCGGGAACCAACCCCCCGTGGTGGATACCGAGGAGTGGTGGAACGTGGAACTGGCGGATGAGGAAACGGTATACTTCATCGATCTCGAAGGCCACATCTCGGACCCCGATACGTCACAGGATGATCTTATTATAATAATGGACCCACTCAACGAGGAGGGCGTCTCGGCCCTCCACAAGCCACTGTACGATATAGAGGTGAACTTCGAGGACGATTACGAAGGAACGGTGAAGCTCACGCTAAAGGTCAGCGACAAATACTCCTCCTCGGAGGCCACCATGAACATCACCCGGCTGGCCGTAAATCAACCACCGGTGATAACGATCATCAACGACAGTACGGTAATCGTGGACCAGAAGCTCATGGTACAGGTGGAAGTGGAGGACGAGGAACCCGGGGAAGTGGTATTCTCGGATGACACCGTGCTGTTCGACATTGGCGCCGAAACCGGCATCATCAGCTTCACTCCCACCAGCGCCCACGTCGGAACCCATCTCATCAGGATCACAGCCACAGATTCCAAGGGCAAGAGCCACACGGTCCCGTTCAACATAACCGTCAAACCAAGATACAGGCCCCCTGCTCTGACCGGGGAGACCGACTTCACCATGGAACTGGGGAAGGAACTGACCTTCACGGTGGAATACAAGGTGGACGATACCACGAAAGATTCCGTGACGTTCTCCTCGAGCCAGCCCTACGTTACCGTGGACGGGGACGGAAAGGTTTCGGTCAATCCGACGAAAGAGATGATGAGGGACGCCGTCAGGAAGGAATTTACCTTCACCATAACCATCGACGACGGCAGGATGGACGACAGCCAGACGTATACGGTTTCCGTGATAGACAAGGGTGGGTCGGGTGTGGAGCCGAACGGAGAGAACGGAAAGAACGGAAAGCCCCTGGGAGGCTATCTGCCTGTCGTCATCGGCATCGTGGTCGTTCTCGTACTCGTCGTCATCGCCGTGATATTGATGGTGCTAAGATCACGGAGGAAGAAGATGGAACGAACCCTAATGGAGGCATGGGGAAGGAAGGAGGAGTTCCCCTCCAGGAAGAGGGAGCCTCGCGTGGGGGAGCTTCCGGCCTACGAGGGGAAGGAGATAGGGGAGAAGGAGGAGAAAATAGAGGAGGAAGAGGTGGAGGAGAAACCACGAGAGAAAGGCAAATCCCAGCGGGAGCTGTACGAGGAACTATACGGGACGTCACCGAAGGATGAGGGGGAGAGCGTGGCATTCGAAGTGGATGATGACGGCTACGAGGATGAGTATAACGATCAGGAAGACGAGGATCCGTATGCGGAGGACGGATACGGGGACGATGACTCCGAGGACGCCGAGGACGACGATTGGCAGGATTGAGGTTTTCCGCCAACCTCGATGCCCCTTCTCGAATATCGGGAGCGGCCAGCCTTAATGGTCCGACCAATACCTCCAATAGGGTATGCACATCGTCCATCGTGTTAGATCATTTATCGGAGAAGAGAACACCCTCATGGCCCCAGTTCTCGCGCTCGATCTCGTGGATGATGACGTATGTGTACCCCGGTGGTTTTCCCGCCACTTCCTCGAGGGTCCGTGTGAATTCCCTGGTTATCTCTGCCTTCTGCTGATGGGTCAGCTTTCCCAGCGTTCTGAGTTCTACTACCGGCATGTTAGCACCTGCGATGTGAATGACCTTCGGTATTAAACTTGTTGTGATCGGTGTTCTTATGGCGGGGAGTGGGATGTGAGAGACAACTACGATAACGACATCGGAAAGGTGGCATCACGTATGCCAACCGGAGAACGGATTCGCATTTTCCGTATTTTTGGAACAAATTATTATAGTATATCTGAAATACTCATATCCTGTTCGCCCATGGGAGATAACACATCTCCGCGGTACGGACGAGCGTGAGATCATATATTGTCAACGGTGAAAAGTCCGACAAAAAGTCGGAGTTTCCAGCTTGACAATGTTCGCAGAATCGCAGCCCGTAGGAAACCGGCGGTTTTCGAGGGCTCAGAAGCGCCCGAAGGGTGCCTTCGGAGCGAAGGGGGAGCCCGGAGGGACCGATTCTGCAGAATTCAAAAACAACGGGACGAATCCGAGATGTCAGCCAGCCTCGAAGAGAAGGAGATGAAGATGGACGAAGCCATCGGCAAATCGTTGGACAGTCTGTACTCCAGGATAGACTCCCTGGATGGTCGCGGACCGAAAAAGACGCGACGGCGGGGCTCCCGATTGAAGGATTTCGATACCCCTGACAGCGGTGAAGATGACATATACGCCGTATCCAGTCCAAGTGCAACACCCTCGATACCCGCAAGTACGAAGAAACACACCACGGAAACGCCGGCGGCATCTCGGAGAAGGACACCTGCACCTGCTGAGACCAGGTTCGCAACCGAGAAGAAGCGGGATCCTCTGCCGCTTCCCGAAGTGAAGAAGGCCCCCGAAGTCACGTGGAAGAAGGAAGAGAAGGACGGAAAAGAAAAGGACGAGGGAAAGGGAGACGAGGTGGAAAGGGAAAAAGGGGCGGAGGAGAAGAAGGAAGAGCCCACGAAAAAGAAGGGAGGACTGTTCGGCGGCCTTAGAAAGAGGCTCAAGAAGAGTGAGAAGAAGGAGGAGCTGAAAGCGGAGGATAGATCGATCCCCGCCGGGGAGCCCGAGAAGATTCCCTCCAGTCCCGAGGCCAGGCCGGAAGTGATCATCCCGGCTCCAAAGAAGGAGAAACGGCCGGTGGAAAAAAAGGTAGAAAAGAAGGTGGAAAAGCCAATTCCGCCCCGCCCGAAGAAAGAGGAGAACGGGAAGGTAAAGGAGGAATTGATAGGGCGGAAGGAGAAGTTCTCCATGAGGCAGTTCATCCTGGACCGGCGGGAAAAGAGGCTCAAGAGGATGGATGTCAGATTCATCAAGATGGAGGAGGAGAGGAAGAGGGTTGAGAAGGTGTCGGACAGGTTGAAGCTGCGGCGGGAGATGGCCACCAGGACCGAACGTCAGGTCATCGACAATCTGGCCACCACAGGCATAGAGCTGGCACCCGTTTACAGGAGGGCCCTGGCCTACATCATCGACCTGATAGTCATAATCGCCATAACGGCCGCCATCATTTCAACGTTCGATATCGTCCAGTGGTGGATCCTCGCCCTGCTCATCGTTTCCCTTCTGTACTTCTCGATAATGGAGAGCCTTTTCGGCAGAGGTCTCGGTAAACTCCTGATGAACATTTACACGGTCACCCTGGATTTCGAATACGTCCCGTATCCGAACAGCTTCGGTCAGGCGGTATTCAAGGCATTGATACCCTGGTCCATTATAGATGCGATCTTCGCACTGACCCACCCCCTGACGAAGCAGAGCCTGTCCAACAGGATATGCGGGATCATCGTGATAAAAGGGATATAGAAGCGTTTCACATCATTGGCGGGATGCAAACGATCCGGCCCACTCGTTCCAAGCATGTGCCCGAAAAAAGTTTTTTCCTGCGGAACGAACGATGTATCTAGGCCATCAATCCTGGTACGGCAGGCTGCAGGACGGGCATTCATTGACCCGTTCTATGCACGTTCGATGGTATTTTCTGCCGCAGCCGCATTCGTACAGCGCTTCAGGATCCTTGACGACACCAAGACATATCTTGCAGCGATGTGTCTTCCCGGGGGCTATGAGAGGTGCTTCACTGCCCTTGTGACCACCTCCGCCGTCCGAACTTGCCTTCCCCGCCCCCGAGCCGACATCGATCCAAAGGCCGTCCCTGGTCTCGTGCTCCTTGTCGTCCACGGCGCTCTTGTAGCTCATCTCAACGTCGACGGGAACCGATCCTCCTCCATCGAACCGAACGGCGATCTCTACCTCCGCGGTCTCCTTGGCCCTGAGCTTTGGCAGCGGCCGGAGGCGTCGAACCTCCACCGGACCTATGAGGTCTATTGTCACTGCTTTTGCATGGGCCTTCCCCGTGTTCTTTAAAATGACCTTGGCCCGATTCCAGACGTTCTCCTTCAGCATCTCATCTCCGAACTTCAGGGTCACCAGGGGATAGCTGTTCTTGCTGCTCTCATCCAGGTTCTTGAGAGCCATGTCGATCATGGTTAGGGCTGAAAAGAAATCGCCTCCGGATATCGATTCCTCCGCCTGGACGAGGTCCTCGCCCACGTCATCGACGTATATGGAATCCGACAATTCCTCTATCCTATCTCTCAGCTCCAGAAGTCCCTTCTTCGTTGCGGGCTGAAGGGATCCCGTGAGCATCTCCTCCGTTTCCTTGAAAAGGCCGTAGGCTTCCTCCACGTTTCCCTCTTCCATGAGCTTCTTTATGCGATCCAGGTTCTCATCGATCCCGTCTAGAGAGATGTCCGAATCCTTGATCTTCTCCAGACCGCCTTCCATATTATTCAGAAGTCTATCTATCTCGAAGCGGCGTTTCGATTCCTCCGCCATGTTCTCGCTCTTCTCCGCCAGTTCCAGTACCTGTCCGAAGTTCCGTTCCTTCATCAGAATGCCTGCGGTATTGAACACCTCGGCACAGCTTCTGACATCCACTCCGTACCCCTTGTACTCGAGTATCTTCTTCTTTAGTTCCAGCATTCTCTCTCGGGCCTTGGGCTCAAGCATCTCGACCTCGAGGCTCTCTATACAGGAATCGGCGAGCTTCATCATCTCGGAGAACTCACCGGCGGCCAGATGTCCCTTTGCCTCTTTCAGCGTCTCCTTTGCGTCGGTGATGTCTATCTTCAACTCCAGGGCCTTCTTCAACACTTCCTTCGCCTTTTCGAAGCGCTCCGAGGCTTCCTTGTAATCATTCCTCAGTCGGTCAAGCCGGTTCTCACATTTTTCCAGGAGTTCCCGACAGGAGGCGATATCCCCCTCTTTGTGCTTCCTCTCGGCCTTCTCATACAACGACTCAATCCCTGCAAGGTCCAGAAATGACGGGGCCGAGTCCATGGCTTCCCTCAGGGCCTCCATTTTCTCTCGAAGGTCATCTCCATGTTCCTGTTCGCCCATTGATGCGATCCCGGGCTCCTCATCTCCCCCATCATCCTCATCCCAACCGATCATTACCTCCGGTGAATCCTCCTCTTCGGAGTCCCCATCTTCGTCCTCATCCTCCTCGTCATCGAGTGCTGGGACCATGTCTTCCGGGGGAGCGGGCAGTTCTGGAACATCCGGGACCTCGGGTTCAGGGCCCCCGGCTTCATGT
>CAYRFL010000109.1:0-13610 GCA_964423515.1 uncultured archaeon | reverse complement strand
AACGCCGCCAACGGCACGCTCGAATGGTCCTTCGAGACAGGTGGAAAGGTGGTTTCGTCACCGGTCTATGCCGGGGACCTTCTCTACATCGGCTCCGACGACGGCTTTCTGTACTGTCTGAGGGGTTCCGGGCCCGATTCCGACGATGCGGATGAAACGTCGGCCTCCGTCGGGAAGGGGCTGGGTGAGTACCTTGATCTCATCATTCCAATCACCATATTCGCCGTGATCGATCTGGGTCTTCTTATCATTATAATCTGCGTTTACAGGCGAAGGAGGTCCGATAAGGATGCGACATAGACCTTCATATGTTTCAGGCTCGATCATGCTCCTTTCTCTGCTATCGCTGTTGTTCTGTATCCTGATTCCGGCGGCCGGCGATAACGGTGTTGAAATACAACCGGGCTGGTTCCGCGTTCGCTGGGAGGTGCAGCGAACGGACTCCCCCGCCACCCTGTGGATGTGCGACTGGTCTGCGGACGGAGCTTACGTTGCTGCGGTCTATTTCGACAGGCACGTGAACGTCCATAATGCATCCACCGGCGAGATAGTCCAGAAAATAAGTATCCCTGAATCTTCAACTAGATGCGATGGTCTAGTTCCATCCGGAACAACGCTTCCAATGCGTTACCTGTCGTTCTCACCGGACAGCAGGCGCCTGGCAGTATGCGGCGACGATGGCATGATCAGAATATTTTCCACCGAGTCGTGGACCGAGGAGGTTCAATTATCCGGACACCTGGGCGCGGTGCTCTGTGTGGACTGGGCGCCTAACGGTACGTGGCTGGTATCGGGCTCGGGCCGCGAGAAGGTCAACGGAACTGGTATAAACGAGAACGTGGCAAAGGTATGGAACACGGTCACGGGAGAATGCGTCGCAAACCTCACCGACCAGACCGGAGGAAGCATCATCTCGGCGAGGTTCAGTCCCAGTGGAAAGAGGCTAGCCGTGAACTCGGACGATTCCACCATATGCATATACGATACTGGTAACTTCTCGCTCATCACCAGGCTGGAGGGGCATACATCCGGGGTGCTGGACTGCGACTGGTCGCAGGACGAGAAGCGGCTTCTCAGCGGCAGCAGGGATTACACCGCAAGGCTATGGGACGTGGCCAACGGGACCCATGAGAAGTACGAGCACGACAACTGCGTGAGATGCGTTCGATGGGACCCTACCGGGAACTACTTTCTGACCTCCGGTATCGAGAAGCGGGCCCGCATCTACGATCCTGCCGTGTCCGAGCCCATCCGGTACTTCGACGAGGGGGAGAAATATGATTCCAACGTCATGGCCTCCCGCTGGTCCCCGGACGGTGAGAGATTCGTCTCGGCCCTGGGGAAGTCGCGGTACCTCGTCATGTACGAGATGGAGGAGCCGGTACACGAGACGGTGATATTCACCAAGACCCGTATAGGCATAATCACCTTTACCGCGGTGTCAGTGCTGTCTATCATACTCCTGGTCATTCACCCCTTCAGAAGAAAAATGCGCTCGAGACGTGGTTAGACATGAAACGCCCCTGGGATATCTCCGGTCTGTGGTTCCCGCTGGTCGCAGCGCTTGCATTATCCCTTTTGCTCGCGGGAAAAGGAGCCGGTGATGTTCCAGCAGGAGATTTCAACTCCGCCCCGGGCAGGTTCAATTCCATCAAGGCAGCGGATATCGACGGTGACGGAAAGATAGAGGTGGTCTACGGTGATTACGAGGGTTTCGTCACCGTTCTCGAGTACAGCTCGGGCGACCTGTTCCTCGAGTGGAAATACGAGGTCGGCGGGGATCGCGTCTGGGGATTGGAGCTCGGGGACGTGAACGGGGACGGGAAGACGGAGATCGTGGCGGGGAACGGTATGGGAAAGATCTTCGTGCTATCGGGGGAGGGACCGGATGAGCTTTGGAGATACGAGGGCCACGGAAGGGATGCCCACGGCCTGGCCCTGTATGATTTCTCGGGTAACGGGACAGAGGATATCTGCGTCGGGACCGCCTTCAAGAACGACGACCCGAACGGAATGCTCTACGTCATTCGGTACGGCGCTGAGGAACCCATGTTCATGACCGAGCGGGACGATTCCCGATGGAGAGGGATCGACGTTGGGGACGTGGACGGTGACGGGACGGCTGAGATCGTCGTTGGAAGCGGCTCGGCCCTTGGGGACGTCAAGGGCAGCGGCTTCATTCGCATCTTCAACGTTTCGGACAATGATTATTCGCCGGAGAGGGACCTGTACGGTAAACCGGAGTGGACCAGCCCGGACCTCGGCGGATGTGTTCAGGGCATTGCAGTGGAGGACGTGGACAACGACGGCGTTCCCAACATAGTGGCATCGGTTGGATACAGGTACAACGAGGGATTGGCATATATCTTCCAGTACGGTGCCGGGGAATACAGCCGATTGTGGAAGAGCGATGATCTTGGGGCCAAGCCCTACGGTTTTCTCGTTGCCGATGTGGACGGCGACGACGTACTAGAGATCGTAGTAGGAAACCAGCCCGGCCGGATCCGCATTATTGACGGAAGGACCCGCGAGACGGAATGGACGAGCTCTGCCCTGGGCACCGACGTCATGGGATTATGCGCAGTGGACCTGGACGCGGACCCGCAACTGGAGATCATCGCCGCCCAGGGGGGATATCAGGGCAAGGGGGACTTCACCAGTGGATATACACTGCCTCACTTATACGTCATAGATGGAAAGACCCATGAGATCGAGCTCGTGGTGGGCGAGCGGGACATGACCGGATTCGCGCTCCAATCCATACTGCTGGTACTCATCATTTTCTTTCTCATAGAGATCAGCGTTCTGGGAAAGCTCGTAAAGACGAAACGGAGGCGGGGATGATGGGAATTGGGGACAGGTTCAAGGATTGGATCATTAGAAAGAGAATATCGATAATCAGGAGGTCCGTTCTCGTACTTATTTTCGTACTTCTCAACAGCATGCTCTTCGGCATGTTCAGCTTTGGCAGGCATCCCCTGCTTCGCTACATACTGCTTCCCAACGCGTCCTGCCGCTACATAGATAACGCACCCACATACTGTTATTACTATCCGCTCCAGCAGTGGCTTCAGGGAGGATACAGCACCGGGTATGTTGATATTATCATACCAGTATTGATACTGATAATCCTGATCATCCTCTTCGGAAGGGCCTGGTGCTCCTGGGCCTGTCCCTTCGGAATGATCCAGGAGGGGCTCATGTGGCTGAGACAGACCCTCGGCATTCCGCACATTCAACCTGGTGAGAGGTGGGTGACCCTCATGGACCAGATCAAGTACGGGGTGCTCCTGATGACCCTTCTCACCGCTTTTGCCCTTGGCATACCCGCCCTAGCTCTCGGCCGGTTCGCGGATACATTCTCTCTGCCATTCTGCCAGATTTGCCCGGCGAAACCCACCTTCACTTTCCTCCAGGTGCTCTCGGGAATAAAGCCTACGACGCCTACCGCCTACCTGGCCCTCGCCATGTTCATATTCTTTCTCATAGGTTCCTTCTTCATCAGGATGTTCTGGTGCAGGCTGTGCCCCATGGGTGCCTTCATGGGGCTCTGGAACCGTATCTCCACGGTGTGGCTCAGGAAGGATCCGGAGAAGTGCACCAAGTGCAGGATATGCCTTCGGGTCTGTCCCCAGGATTATGCACCGGTCTACGAGGAGATGGAAAAACAGAACATCACCGGCGCCGAATGCACCCTTTGCGGCAGGTGCGTTGAGGCCTGTCCGGAGAAGGGGGCCCTGAGCCTCCAGGCGCTCAAGTGGACCATAACCGAATCCAAACCCAGGAAATGACGGGATGTTGTCAAAGGTACGAAGCTCGGTAAGAAGTCGAGGTTCGAAGCTTGACAACGTTAGCGAAATCGCAGCCCGGAGGGACCGATTCCGCTGAAATCGATTACAGAAAATACCAGGTGTTGCCATTGAAACTCTTCGGAAGAAAGAACAGGGAGAACATCGGCGATCTCGAAAATATGGATGATCCGCGCTATATGCGCCCGGACATGGCCGAAGATATCGACGAGCAGGGAGAAAAGGTGAAAAAGGCGATCGCGCGGATGACCGGAAGGATGGGAGAATTGAGAAATGAACGGGAGCCAAGGCCTCGTTCCATGCAGTATTTCGACGACTTCGCCTCCATCGATTCACCAAGGCTCAAGGAGCTCAGAGAATTCAAGGAGAGGGGCGGAAAGGTGGTGGGTATGCTATGCGTCTTCGTTCCCGCCGAGCTGATACGGGCGGCGGGTGCCGTACCCGTCAGGCTATGCTCCGGTCATTACGAATCGGTGCATCCTGCCAACGAGCTTCTGGGCGACGCGGGCCTGTGTCCTCTGGTGAAATCCACCCTGGGCAACAAGATGGTTGAGGCCGACCCGTACTTCGAGCTCTGCGATCTGGTGATCGCCCCGGCCACCTGCGACGGTAAGATGAAGCTCGGGGAGATCCTCTCGGATTTCATCCCTGTCGTGCTCCTGAACGTCCCTCGTATCAAGATGGGAGATACCAATTCCAGGGTGTGGATACAGGAGATGAAATTCCTGTCCAACCGGCTGGAGGACCTTACCGGAAGAAAAATAACAAGGAAGGCCCTCAGAGCTGCCATAGAGGATTACGACGGGGCGGCATCCGCCTGGCGCAGGCTGATGGAGACCAGGAAGGACGCCAGGGTGAGCATGTGGGGGGCCGACATGGTCCTGATATCACAACTGTCCCTTCTTGACGACATCGTGAGATGGAGCGAGCACGTGAAGGAACTGACGAAGGAGGTCGGGGAGATGCAAGCGGCGGGAAAATGGGTGGGGACGGAGGATTCCCCGAGAATACTGCTTGCGGGCTCGCCCGTAGTATGGCCCAACTGGAAGATACCGAATCTCGTGGAGGAGTCCGACGGGCTCATAGTAATGGATGAGCTCTGTTCAAGCACCCGTCTGCTGCAGGACCCCATAGTTCTTGACGAGACCACGAAGGGGAGCATGATGAGTGCGGTGGCCGAGAGATACCTCTATCCGTGTACCTGTCCCTGTTTCTCACCCAATGACGAGAGGACCCAGAGGATGGCGAACACCATGGAGGAATACGACCTGGAGGGCGTCGTATTTCACGTGCTGAGGGGCTGCCACCTGAACAACCTCGAAGCGTCCCGTATAGAGCTGTTCTTCCGCAGGAGACACGTTTCTATGCTGAAGATAGAGACGGAGTATGACGAGGGGGACGTGGAGCAGATACGTACGAGAATAGAGGCGTTCCTTGAGATGATAAAGACCAGAAAGGAATTCCTCCGGGAAGGGGCAGGAACGGTGGTGAGCATAGCCGGGTTCGAGGACGACAGGCTCGAGGCCATGAAGGGCATGGCGGAGAAGGGGGAGGCTGTGAAGAAAGAGAGTTCGGAACGTCGGAAAGGTAAAGGTAGACCACGGAGTACCCCTGGATACACGGTGGGTATCGATGTTGGGGCGCTGTATACCAAGATGATAATGCGCGACGGACCAAAAGTGATCGAGCGCAGGATGGAGAAGACCACCATGGATCCCGATCGCCTTGCTCGTGAGATGCTGGACGAGCTCCTTGAGGATCACGGCCTCGCGAGGGGCGACCTTGGCGGCATCACCGCCACCGGCCAGGGAAAGGGCTCCATCGAGTTCGCGGACGGGGAGAGCACAGAGATAACCGCCTTTGCAAGGGGTGCGAAGGAACTGCTGGATTCGGTCAGGATGGTCATCGATGTGGGCGGACAGGGGATAAGGGTCATGGACCTGGACGAGGAAGGTGTGATAACGTCGTTCCGGACGAACGACAAATGTTCCTCCGGTACCGGGACGTTCCTGGATACCATGGCGGCCTCCCTGGGTGTGGACCCCGAGGATATGGGACCTTTGGGATGCAGTGCGGACTGCCCGTCATGCGTGGTGGCGACGTGCACCGTATTCGCCGAGTCGGAGATGGTGTCCCTGGTGGCGGGAAAGACGGAAAAGAAGAACATCATAGGCGGTCTCAACGAGATGGTTGCAAAGAAGATATCGGCGGTTGCCAAATCCCTGGGGGTGAAGGGGGATGTGCTGCTGGCCGGAGGGGTGTCGCTGAACGAGAACGTTGTCAAAGAGCTACGATCCAGATTGAAACACGAGATCATCATCGCCGAGGATCCGCAGTACGTGGGCGCCCTTGGAGCCGCCATATTGGCTACGGGCATGGCGCATAATAAAAAGAAAAATGCAGATGCCGGGGCAGCATCGGTTACAGTTACCGGGGCAGATATGGATAATGATACCCAGGCAGAACCGGATGCCGGGAAGAAGAATGGAAAAAGTTCGCACAGACACAACGGGAGAGCCAGAAGGCGGGCGAACAGGGAGAGCAGGAGAAGACGAAGGGGCAGGGGCAGGGGTAGGGGCAGGGGTAGGGGCAGGGTTAAAAGTGGGGTTCACGGTCAGCAAGACGGGGGTGAGCCCGAATGAGCGAGATGATTACAACTGCGGGGATCGACCTGGGCTCGACCTACGCCAAGGTGGTGGTGATGAGGGGCACGGAGGTAGCTGGGTACGCAATCTCGCCAACGGGGGCGGACCACGAGAGGACGGCGAGGAGAACCCTTCGAAGGGCGTGCAGCATAGCCGAATGCGGTCCGAAGCGGATAGATTACATGGTGTCCACCGGTTACGGGCGCCGCGTGGTGAGCTTCGCCGACGAGAACATTTCCGAGATCAGCGCCAACGCGACCGGCGTGGAACACATAGCGCGGACGCAGGACGTGCGGACCATAATCGATATAGGCGGTCAGGATACCAAGGTCATAGCCCTCGACGATGACCTGAAGATGACAAACTTCGCCATGAACGACAAGTGCGCCGCGGGTACGGGAAGATTCCTGGAGATACTGGCGCGGGTACTGGAAGTACCGCTTGATGACATGGGCGAGCTTTCGCTCAGATCGAGGGAGCCCGTGGATATCACCACCACGTGCCTCGTGTTCGCCAAGTCGGAAGTGGCGTCGCTCATATTCAAGGGCGAGCGGAAGGAAGATATACTCGCGGGGATACACAAGGCCGTTGCTCGAAGGCTCGTGTCCATGGCAAAGAAGGTCGGGGTACGTGAAAAGATATTCTTCGACGGGGGACCGGCGCGAAATATTGGCATGATAAGGGCGCTGGAGCGGGAGCTGGGGAAGGAGATGGTGGTGCCTCCCATGCCCCAGATCGTGACTGCGACGGGGGCGGCGATAATTGCGAGGAAGAAGGTGTTGAAGGGGAAGTAGACAGGGGTTACAGATGGGTATTCGGGTGGATGTATCGAGTTGTATTCTTTTTTTAGGGCGATCATTATGACCGCCATCATTATGACCGCCATCATTATGACCGCCATCATTATGACGGGGATCATATTGGATTTATCGACATGTTAAATCAGACCGTTGGATCACGCAGTTCCGTTATAAGTGAAGTAGGGCTTGAACTCATCGGCATACCACGGCTCATACAATATCTCAAGGATATACTCGGTACCCGACCCGAGACCTTTTATCGTGATGCGATCTTCTGTTGTGAAATATTCATTATCATCCAGATCCTCAATCCAGACCTCTACGTCATCCTTCGTGATGTTGGTTTCATATTGTTCTCTTTCGGGCTCGAGAGAGAGCACGATATCCTCATCCGGCAGTGTAAGGTTGAATCTAAGCAGGTTAAATCTAGTCACTTTTCCTTGGTTTCGATCCAATGAAAAGGTTATATTACCTTTATTTTGGACCGGATCGGATATGGTCAATATGGGATAATTACCAATACTTTCAATCCCGGAACCGGTGAACATCCAGCGGAGGATGACCTCATTATTGTTATCTTTAACCATGAGTTCGTATGCGGACGAGTTCGATAATCCATCTAAATAGAAATGGTCGTCTTCGTCGAGAATACCGTTTTCACCCCTGTCGTGAAATGTCACAGTTATTCTATCGCCGGTATCATGGAGCACAACATCCGAACTTGCACCGTCTTCAATCTGTGAGAAGGGGATTTTATCGGGTGAATAACCTGCATTTGATAGCCATACTTTTATCCCATCCAATCGTTCCGGTTCCCCTCTAACCCCATCGATGGATATCTTGATCTTCTCTCCCTCATTTACTCCAACCTTTTCCACCGGCCCCTGTCGGTAATATGTTCCCCGGTCTATGGAATAGAACGGGCCGTCGTGCCAGTTGAGAATAATCTTCATACCATTTGAAATTCCGTTTATGCTGAAGAGATAGAAATCGAGAGTCGTATCATCTTCAGTCGGAGGGAATAAGATATCGTAGCCATCCCCGATATTCAGATCACCATCATTATTTTTATCCAGTTTGGATACATTGGTCGGAATATATGATGGATATTTTTCCTGGTTATCTGTGGAATAATGGGGTAGAGAGATCAATCTCATATATGTCGTGGATTCGATATAGGAATGGTCATAGAGAAATGTACCCTTCTCCGGATAATTTGAATGAGCAAATTCATACCCATATTCTTCTTTAATGACTTCATCGTCCGTTCGGATACGATTCAATGCGTATTCATATCGTTCATAGGAGTAGATTGCCTTTCCGTGTTTTGGTGTGTCAATAGTAATATGGACAGAATTCGTATCATTTTCAGAGAGCTCTAACTTAAGAAGGTTTCCGGCCATGTGGGAGATCCCATCGAATACCTCTTCGAACAGGATGTAGTCGGACAGTATCAGTTCCTCGAGAAGCACCCGTTCTTCACCGTCTATGTTATATTTATGAAACTGGACCTCTGTTATCGTGGACTCCCCTACCTTGTACTCTCCGCTCCTATCCCCCTTGAAACAGAAAGGCAGGTGATAATCGGCAAAGGTTACCAATGTGTATTGGCCATAGGATGTTTCGATAATTTCCACATCCTTCACTTCGGCCTGGAACTTTGCCTTCTCGCCGTCCTCATAGGAGGATTCCATGAATTCCTGAATATCCGGTACCCGGATGGCGATCCAGTAGATACCTATTACTGAAAGGACGATAATCACTGCAACCACGACGGTTTTCACACGTCTTCTCGCCTTCTTCATATCTTTTCCAGGTTTATGAGACCTGGTGGTCTCTTCTATCTCCTTTTTCTCGGGTATATGTGGCTTATCCGCAGAAGCAGAATAAGCTTTAACATATCTTCTTCCGTTCAGCAGGGCAGATACCAGGAACAGGCATGCAATGAAGATCCCCGCTGTAGCGATCACCATGAGTATCAAGTTATCAAGGAGATCAAAATTGATGACGTTTCCTACAGTGTACATCATTAAAATGTTGCCATCCTGTTCGGGCCTAGCCATCCACTGGTAATCTATCAGAAACAGGGGGATCGATGACAATATGCCCAACACCATACCAATAAGGCCGTTTCTCCGTCCTCCCAATTCATACACGGTTAGCGCTATCGCAGGTAGGAGCAATATGACAGATATGCCTGAATATATCCCAATAAATGATTCGTAGTCCCCGTTCAGCTGAATATAATTATAGGATAGTACGAACCATGAGACTACGGCCAGAGGTAACGCGATCAACACTTTTCTCGAGTGTCCCTTGCCATATGATTTACCAGCCATTAAAAGGACTACCAGCCCAATAATAAAAAGGAATATTATCGCCAGCCTGAGGTACGTTCCTATCTTGAGAATCCCGGAGAGTACATCTTCGGACGCTCTATAATTCATGTCGTCGAAAGACTCATCCGAATCGCTATAATAATATGCCCATCCGTCTTCGTCGTGTATCATGGCATAATCCGCGGTCGTAAGGGTGAGTTCGACTAGGAGAACGCCTACGAGAAGTACCATGGATACAAGGACCAATGTCAGTCCAATTCGGGTCAGGTTTCGGGACTTTTTCGTCATATATAAAGCATGCGCAAATATATTATAAATACATTATCCGCAGAATCCAAATTCCACCCGGCATTCATGCCCATCGAAGGTTCTGCATCGGGATCCCGAAGATCACTGCCAACTCCCGGATCATGTCCATCAGCTCCCTGTAACCCGACCTTCGATAGAGTCCTCCCCAACAGAAAAAATTGTCGGTCAAGGATAGCTGAGAGGTGGATGAGTACCAGGGCTGGATCCATCCCTCAAATCGAAGTAACGTGCCGCTAGTCGACTCCATAATATCGATCTCGTACCTGCGCAGGCCAGTGATGATCACGTCCCCTTTCTCGGCGAATATCCTCGTCCCGGCAGCCCCCGTTATTATAATTCCCCTGCGCATGAGCACTGCCGCGACCTGATCGTACACTTCCCGCGGTTTTCTCCACGGAAGCTCCATTTCAATGACTGTTCTGCCCATGGACCGTACCTAAGATGGCTCATGAGAAATGTTATTTTTCCTTCTCCAGCTCTTTCTGCATGTCGATGGAGATTGAAAGGACTATCCCGCCGGTCCCGCTGGTCAGCCCGCCCGCAGCGCAGATAGCGATTCCGGCTATGAGGCCGCTGATGCTTTCGGCCGCATTGGCGACGAAGAAGCCTCCCGCCAGGGCCAGAAGACCCCCTATGAGCAGTACGAGTATCGATGCGGTCCTGATCTGTTTTGCTATCTTCATGTTCATGTTATCACCTTCGTGGCCTATGGTATCGAGAGTGATGGAATGGTACTATGTTGTGAGTGATATTTATCATTATCCACGTTTCTGGGTGGAAGGTTCTTTCACACTATGGCACAAAGAAGGAAGATAAATACCGGTGAAAAAAGTAAATAACATCCCCTCATATTAAATTAATATTCATGTGGTGGCAGCGACAGACCAATCAAGCACGAGGTGTTGTATCCAATGTCAGGCTCCGAAAAGGACGAATCCCCTCGATATCACTTGAATCCCAAATTGACCCGTAATATACGGATATGGAAAACGGCTGTCTTGATAACTTTCCTCCTATCCTTTGTGTTCACCATCGTCGCTTTCATATCGCCTTGGATGTATCTTCATAGGATCGAATATGATCGAAACGGTTCTGAGGTCCATTCAGATGTGGAATTTCGGATCTATACGTCAAATGTGGAAATGAGCGAAGTAGATGAGAAGGAGACATTCACGATCCCCTTGGAAGCTCCCGAAGAACAAATGTTTGAATACATGGAGATAATCTACTTTATACTGCTGGCATTGATAATATTCGGAATAGGCGCCAGCGTCATTCTTGTCAGGTTGTGGCTGTATTCAAAAGGATTCCGATTGAACCTTCTTTTCATCGGTATTTATAATATTGCTTCAGTTATATGTCTCATTCTCTTCGTGACGGCGACGATTATGGATTCGGGATTGGGAGGGCTCTGGACTGACGCTCGTACACAAGACTATTTCAATCAATATCAAATAACCGCCCATCCCCTAGAAGGAGGTTATTTCCTTCTCTCAGCCATAATCCTGTCATTGGCCTCCGCCATCATGCTCGCAATTATAACTTTCTCCCGGAGGAGGAAGTTCTACCTCCAAGCGACGCATAAGAGACCCTACAGACCGGAATGGCTCTCGATATCTGGAGTTATCTGCATCCTGATTGCAACGATATTGATATTCATCTCATTCTGGAATCCCTGGTGGTCCTGCGAATACAATATGCCCGACCAGGAAAATGATTATGACAGCCTTGAATGGAAATGTGGTCCGCGTTCGGCACAATTCTCCGGTAATCACGAGGGATTCTATCTCACACCGTTCTATGGATCGATAAGTTCGGAGGTTCCAACATCGACCCTTGGCTCTGACGAGAAGGATAATGGAGAGAAATATCAGGTGTATGACCAAGAGAAGAACGTAATGAAATTCCTCGAGATATCTTTGTATTGTCTCATATCGATGTCCGTTTTGTGTTTAGGGATGGGATTGACCTCACTGAATGATAAGAGATTCCGACCTTTTCTGATGAGGTTATGCGTGATTTGCCTTGTTCTGATAACGTTTGTAATAACGGCTTTCACGATGGCATGGCCCGTCGCAAGTCAGATTGACATGAGGGAGTCATACGACAAACTTGGGTATCCCGTACCGGAATATTCCGAGGCGGGATTCATAAAGGATTTCAATGGAGAATTTGAACATGAATACATAAGCGCGGAATGGATCGATGAATACAAGGAACAACCCGAAGCCGAGGGGGAGAGCGATAATCTACCTTCGACCTTCTGGGTTGACTACTCCTGGGGAGGGGGGCTCGGTTACTTCTTTGCTGTCATTGCGGCTTTTCTTTATATGACCGGGATATTGCTGTTTGCACTTTCAACACCGGGCTTCAGCAGAAAATGCAAAGAGGGTATAAAACGACAATTGTGCCGTGTCACGGGGAGATCGACCAATAGAGGTAGAAAGAAACGGGCGTGTAATCATTATTCGCTGGCTGCCTTGGTATTTATCATGATAACAATCCTATTTGCCCTTGTTCAAGGTGGTGTATCTAGTTCTGTAGATGACGAGAGCCCGTCATTGGATGACTCGGTGGCGGGTCCATATCGACGATATCATCCGGTGACTAGCACATCCCATTATTTAAATGAATTTTTTGATCGATCATTTGATGAAAACGTATATTACGATCAACACGAGATGGTTCTACATTTGAATACCGGAGAAAAACAGATATTTTCAACAATAGTAAGGGATGAGTATAGCTTTCGACCCGAATTTAATTCGGGATACATTGTATATAATATTGAAAATACCAGTACACATAAGGGAAATGATATCGCGGTATATGATATTGAAAAAAAAGTTTACACCAAGACCATACCAAACCGTCGAATGTTCGATATCTGTAATAATTGGATAATTACACGTTCCCATAACGATTTCGGACAGCAATCCAACTATTCATTGACCTCAATTGATTCACATGAAGAAAAGGAATTATTCCGAGACGAGGACATCCATAATCTGGAAATCGTTGAGGAACTGAGCAGTATTATCTATCAATCGCGTTCAAATCAATCGTATTACATCTACAATATCGCAGAAAATCACTCGATGCCATTGTGCTCGATGAATGAGGATTACCGATTGATGGATTCTTTTGTCGTTGATGACTACCTTGCAATAGCCTGGCGGGATTCATCATGTCTTATTCCATCCCAAAGAGGGAAGGAGAATCAAACCAGCGATCTCATCCTAAAGTTATTTTCCATCAAGGACTCTTTTGAACTGAATAAAATCCTGTGTGATGATAATTGGGAATGTTTCACACCTTTGAACAGGGGGATATTGATACTTGATCGAGATTACTCTGGATTTGAGTTTTACAATATTACTACAGACACGATTGAGGAATGGAGCATTCCGTACATCTACAACGATATGAACGTTTACAAAGCAATATCCTTTCTCGAAATACCTAAGGGTGAGTTCAGTTATTACAGGAACGTTCACAGCTATGATGGTACGATCTATTTCATTGTTCGAGACATAAAAATGGAATCGGTTCCATACCAATATTTTGCATACAATACGAGGAACGTAATAAAAGTGCCCCATAGGGTCCCTTTGATCTGGGAACTCCACCCGGAACATGATACCGACGGTGACGGGGTCAAGGATATTTATGACGATGATGACGACGGGGATGGTGTCATGGATCCAG
>CAYRFL010000108.1:12731-14002 GCA_964423515.1 uncultured archaeon | reverse complement strand
CCTGAGCCTAACGTGTATGAGTGTCCTCTCCGGGATCGCACTTATCCTGGTACTCATGTGGCATGATGAATTGAGCTTCCATGGAGCTGATGAACATTCCCGGGGAAGAGTACGCGGCCCTCCCGATACTGACGACGAAGACTGGCTCGTGTGAGCGAGCAAACGAATATAAACGAAGTGGAAATCGATGCACGTTCCAGGATTCACTTCGTCACTGGGTTCCTCCGGTAGGATCCCGGGGCACAGTGACAAGATAGGGGCAAAGTTTGGCATAGCTCCGCTTATCTTTTTTGGCTTCGCTTTTCTCAGCGGCATTCTCTGTCTCCACTTCGACCCGATTGTATTGTATCCCTTCTCGTCCCAGATGCCGGTGGGAATCCACTTCGTCATCTTCACGGCTCTGCGGGTCATTGGCTGCGTCTCGTCCCTCGCAACAATGGTTCTCATTGCGATCGGTATCAGGCCCAGATATACCCTGGCAGCAGCCGTGCTCACACTCCTGTGCTCGGGTATCGTCTATTTTCGGATCACCCTCATGACCCTTTTCGCGATACTCGGCCTGATGTTCCTTGCAGCTTCTGCCGATCAGTTCGTTATGGATTACGAGGGGGCCCACAAGAGGGATTCCACGAAAGGCGGCAAGGAGGACGAGGACTGGCTGGTGTAATGTCGATGAGCAGATAGGACGGAGTTGAAACAACGCGAATTCCAAGTATGTGGACGCCATTGGGCTCGATGGGAAGGATCCCCGGCCATAGAGAAAGCAAGGGTAACAATATCAGTATAGGTCCAATCCTCTTCTTTGGTGTGATCTTCTTCATCGGCATTCTCACAATCCATTTCGGTCCGGTATGTATCTATCCTTACCACCTACCGGCCCCTACGGGGACCCATTACGTCATCTTCACCGTTCTTCGAATCGTCGGCAGCATATCCTCACTTGCCACCATGGGTATGATCATGATGGGTATGCGTCTACGTTTCATCCTTGCAGCAGCCGTGCTCACAATCCTGGGATCCGGAATCGTTTATTTGCGTGTCACTGCGATGACCGGGCTGGCGGTAATCGGTCTGCTGCTTATCGTTGCTTCCGCCGAGAAATTCGTACTCGATTACGAGGAGAATCACAAGAGGAATCCGTCGGAAGAGGATGAGGACGAGGATTGGCTGGTGTAGGTGCGACAAGAACGTTTAAGGGATCGATCGGTATTCTTCTTCATCGAGATCTCGAATATATGGTCCCCTGACGAAACGGAGATATATTAACTGCT
>CAYRFL010000108.1:0-12631 GCA_964423515.1 uncultured archaeon | reverse complement strand
ACTGCTGACAAATGTTACCTGCTACTGCTGACAAATGTTACCTGCTACTGCTGACAAATGTTACCTGCTACTGCTGACTAATGAAAACCCAATCAAATGAAACCAAGCTCCTCAAGTATCCTCTCCAGTTCCTCCGGCTCTGTGGCCACGAAATCCGCCCCCGCCTCCACGAGCTGGGCCGGGCTGCGCAGGCACCACGCCACACCGATGGCCGTGATCCCCGCCCCCCTTGCACTGAGCATGTCGCCCCTCATATCGCCCACCATGGCGCATTTTTCCGCTTCTACCCCGAATTCGCTCAATGCATACAACATATGTTCGGGCGACGGTTTCGTCCGATAAGCCGGGTTCTGCGAGCCGTAGACCGCCTGAAAATACTTCTCGAGGCCCATCTCCCTTACCACCTGCTCCGCCTCCGCCCCCTCCTTGAGCGTTACAAGGACGGCGGGATTGGGCGCCTCATGTACCCTGTCGAGTATGGTGAGCATTCCCCTGTGTATGTAGGTGGTCTCCCGGTACGTCCTGAGGTATTCCTCCCGGAACGCCGCCATAAGGGGTTTGGGATCTCCGCCGCATCTTTGGCGGTACTTCTCCTCCAGGGGGATCCTTATATGCCTTATCAGCTCGTCCTCGGAGAAGGGCTCCAGGTCGAATCGGAGAAGAGCAAGGTTGATGGCGCCGAATATAGCGTCCTTGGAATATAGGATGGTGCCGTCCAGGTCGAAGAGGAGGAGTCTGTCGTTGGAGGGATTCATGGCCGACCTCCTTTTGGTGATCTCGTTCAATAACGAGGGCTTGCTGCGTAGGCCACGCAAGCCCTCGCCAGAGTACTACATCAAATAAGATGATTCTATCGGTCGGCATTTGTCCGCAGGGTTGCATCCCTGCGGGCGCAGGGGTGTCTCCGATACCCCGGAGCGAAGCGGGCGCCGACCAAGGCGGGCTCCGCCCCCCTTTTATCTACTTGAACCTAGAATACATGTTATCTATTTGGGTGCGGCCCCGTATGCGCCTATACCACCCCTTTGCCTTCCCCCGGCTACCGGGTCCGCTTAATCCATTGGCGAATGGTCATATCGTCAAATGGCCCAATTTGTCATGAACCAAAGGTAAAATCCCTACTTTATCAGAGCCAGAATATCCGAGTCCCCCGGATTGAGGATCGACAGGACCGAGACCGGGAATGGTTTCCCGCACGCGGCACCAAGCTCGAAGTTCGAACCCGGATACATGTAGTTCGGGACGTCCCCGTGCTTGGAGAATATCTCCTCCTGCGGGCTCGACACGTTCTTGCTGAATATGATGAGCTTGACCTTCTTCTTCTTGAGAGCCTTCAAGGTCCTTTTCGTACCCAGATACACCGTCCCCGAGGACACAGCCTGTCTCAATGCGCGCCGTATATCCATCTCACATCACCTCTTCCTTGCTTTTGATCGTAGGATTGTAAGCCAGGGCCACCTCCCCGGTGCCCGTACCAACTGGCTGGCCCACGATTATGTTCTCCGCGATTCCCTCAAGCGCATCCACCTCTCCTTCGATACCAGCCTTCAGGAGCGTAGCCGCCGCGATCTCGAAAGCGGCCCTAGCGAGAACACTCGTCTTGCGTCCGGTTATGCCGTGTCGTCCTATGGGCCTGATGTCACCCCGCACGCACATGACGTCGCTAACCAGCATGATATGCCTGATATCCACCTGAAGACCCTGCTCCTTCAGCGTGTTGTAGGCCTCATTGATGATCGAGTTCCTGGCTGCTTCCACGCCCAGCACCGCGTATATCTCCCTGATGTTGTTCGTGGTCGTACGTGTGATGTCCACGCCGTTGATCTCCAGAACGTCCTGCAGGTTCGAGCCCTCCGTGTGTATCACGTAACCCTCGCCGGCCTCCTTCCGGGCAATGCAGCGCTCGATGCCCTTGATCCCCTTGACCCTCACCCCCTTCACTCCCTCGAGGAGCGCCTGCAGATGCTTGTAGGAGACCTGGTTGGATGATAGTATGAGGTTCCGGGTGCCGCGCTCCTCCTCTATCACTATCTTTGTCTTCGTTCGCGATATGCCCCGAAGTCTCGACGTCATGAGCTTGTGCTTGATATCATCCATGACGACACCCCGATCCTTCATCTTGTCCTTGTCGGGCTCGATCCTTATGTTCATGGATGCCAGATCCGTCTTCAGATTGGCCACATCCACCAACCTCGTCGCCTCGATCTCCGTTATAATGTTCTGAACCTTTGCCCGGTCATTCTTGATATCGTCCACGAGATGTATCTCCATGATGGGCGTCGAGGGCTGCCGCCTGGCATCCACGATCTCGATCAGGCGGGGAAGGCCCAGGGTCACGTTGATCTCTGCCACACCTGCATAATGGAACGTCCTCATTGTCATCTGTGTACCCGGCTCCCCGATGGACTGGGCCGATACGATCCCGCAGGACTCGTGCGGATCCATCTGATTATTTTCCATCCTCTCCATCATCTCGGTGATGATTGCAACCAGCTGCTTCTCCGTGGGGTCGAAGTCCATCACATTCTTCAACAGCTCGTCGATGGTACTTATCATGATGTAATCCTTGATGTCTGCCCTTGCTTTATATATCCTGTGATAGCTCTCGAGTATCTTCAAGAGCTCGTCGGGCTCCTTCTTCTCCCTACCGTACTTGAGGCCGAGTCGTTGGATATCCTCCTCATCCAGTAGAAATTCGTTTTTCTTCACGATGGCGGATATCTCCTTTTCGATGGTGGGGAGGGTCACCGTCTTGATGGTCTCCGTCATGACCTTCTTCATCTTCTCCGCCGGCGCGTGTATGACGATCTCCTTCCTGTCGATCACCGTGCCCTCTTCCGGGCCCCCCAGTATCCTGATGTACGTCCTTATGCTCGTGGGTCTTTTTCCTCTCGGGTTCTTGAAATGTACAAGTTGTTTCGTCTCCTTCAGCTCGATTATACCGCTCAACACCAGAAAGGACTCGTGCTCGCCCTTGTATCCGTCGGGCATGAGATCCTCGGACGGGGGTGCTTTCCCGTCCTTGTGCCTCTCGAGCCCCGTCAGGATCGCTCTGTGCCGTATACCCATCGGTCCCATGATGTACATGTCCACGGGGAAGGAGAACTTCTTCTTGCTTATGGGAAAATCCTCTCCCCAGTATGCCTTCTTCGCTCCATCTGAGAGATAGCTCACATAGGCATCCAGCTTGGCCTCGTCATCGTTCTTTAGGATCATATTGGTCTGTTCCTTCATGGTCCTGGGCCTTGCGGGGGTCAATCCCTTTGTCGGGACGGGGAGGTCTTTTCCGCTATTGTACTTCTCGAATGGAAGGAAGGTGCCGTTGTGTACCAGTATGTTCGTGTAATTCCTGGCGCTCTTGATGGGATTGCCGGTGGGTGAAACCATCTCCATGAGGTCGATGATCTCTCCCAGGGGTGTAACGTCGCTGAGCAGGAAATAGGAGAGGAATTCCTCATCCCTCTGCGACTCGACCAGAAGATCTGTCCTGTCAACCGACTTGTTATATATCTCGGTTATGACGGATCGGTATTTTACCCCCTTCGAGATGATATACACGTATGACACAAGGGGAAAGGTGAACTTTGAGGCGTTGATCTTGAAATTGTTTCCCCATATCGCCCTTCCCGTCTCCTGTACCTTGTTCTTCAATTCCTCGGCAAGGCTCTCGGTTGGTATTGTGAAAACGATACCGCGGTCGCAGTCCTTCTTGTCGATATATTCCTTGCCGGGAGTAGTAGTGATGTCGGACGGTGCGTGGTCGATACTGGATAGTTCCTCATCGTCCTTCTTGATATCCGCCTTTCTCGAATCAAAGATATCTCTGAAATCACCGAATCTCGTTCGTGAAAGTACCTTCTTGGCGACCTCGTATGACATTTCAAGACCAAGGTCGTCGATGAGCTGGTTGTAATCCGCCTTCTCGATCCTCGCCAGATTGTATCCTCTCTCGACGATCTCGTTGGCAGTATCCTCGTCCAATCCCCGGGTTATGAAAGCGTTGATGGTCTTTCTCGTTATGCTCGACGTCATTTGGATCCCCCCGCCTTGATCGGGTCCCGTTCAGTATTGTAGATCACATGCCTTCGGAATGCTTCCTCCAGGTCCATCAACTTCCCGGCTATGCTCTTGGCCGGGTCCAGTCCGTCCTCTCCGAACCGGAACTGAACGATGACCCCATCGGTATCCCGTACCGTACCGTCCTGAACAAGGCGCAGGTTCTCGAGAGCGTTGATAAGACGCCTCTGCATGTAACCCGACCTCGATGTCCTTACGGCCGTGTCCACCAGGCCTTCCCTCCCTCCCATGGCATGAAAGAAGTATTCGGTCGGGGTCAGGCCGTCCTTGAAGCATGATTTCACGAAGCCCTTGGCCTCCGAGCCGCGATCGCCCTTCTTGAAATGAGGCAGTGTTCGGTTCTCATAACCTCGCGATATTCGCTCTCCTCTAACCGCCTGCTGTCCGATGGACCCGGACATCTGGGAAAGGTTGAGCATGGAACCCCTGGCACCGGACTTGGCCATGATCACTGCCGAGTTCCCGAGACCCAGATGCTTGCCCGCGATCTCTCCGGCCACATCCCTTGCCTTGGCCAATACCTTCATGGCCTCCACCTCAAGGGTTTCCTCGGTAGATCTTCCCGGAAGGGGTGTCAGGAGCCCTTTCTGATAGGATTCCACCAGCTTACTCACCTTGTCACTGGCCATCTTCAGCCGCTCCCGTATCTGGTTCGAGGCATCTTCAGGGATGTCCTGGTCGTCTATTGCTGTGGAGAACCCGCGAAGTGAGATTACCCCAAGGGAGAGCTTCGTCACTCTATCGAGGAACATCCGTCCCATGTCCGTGCCGTAATCCCGTACTATCTTGTCAAGTATCTGCCCCTTGAAAGCACCGATGGAACGGCCGTCGATGGTACCCTGGATTATCTTTCCGTTGCGTATCCGGACCACTCCGTCCTCCTCGGGCATGTCGGCCTCGTAGATGGACGCTCTGTAATCGAGGTTCAGGTCGTCCGGCAGTATGAGAGAGAATATTGTCCTTCCGTCCCAGTATCTTCCACCGTTCTCGTCCACCCGGTCCGGTTCGGGCAGGCTGTCAGAATAATTGATCTTTCCAAGTATGTCCAGCAGCTGTTCGAGATTGAACTCCGTCTGATATGTGCCGAGGAAGGTTCCCGATATATGATCATGTATCGCTCCGATCACCGGACCTCCGAACCGTGGCGAGAGAATATGTTCCTGCGGTACCATCAGTAGATGCGCTTCAGCCCGGGCCTCCTCCGATTGTATGAGGTGAAGGTTCATCTCGTCACCGTCGAAATCCGCATTGTAAGGCGGACAGACGCACAGGTTGAAACGGAACGTCTTGTAGGGCATAACCTTGATAACGTGCGCCATCATCGACATTCTGTGAAGGGAGGGCTGTCTGTTGAATAGAACGATGTCGCCGTCCACGACCTGTCTCTCCACTATACAACCATCCTCGAGGACCTCCTCGGCCAGATGTTCCGAGTTCTTGTCCGTGAGCTTGATCCTGCGGCCGTCCGTTCGAATGACATAGTTGACCCCGGGATATTTTTCAGGTCCGTTGAGGACTAACTGTCGCAGATACTCCAGGTTGTACCGGTTGACCCTTATGGGAAGGGTGAGCTCCTGGGCCACCTCGTAGGGTATTCCCACCTCGTTTATGGACAGGTTCGGGTCTGGAGATATGACCGTACGGGAAGAGAAGTTAACCCGCTTACCGGAAAGGTTCGAACGGAAACGCCCCTCCTTTCCCTTTAGACGCTGGGTCAGGGTCTTCAGTGGGCGGCCGCTGCGATGCCTTGCCGGGGGAATTCCCGATGTCTGGTTATTGAAATAGGTCGTTACATGATACTGCAGAAGCTCCCATAGATCTTCCACGATAAGCTGGGGTGCCCCGGCATCCCTGTTCTCCAAGAGACGCTGGTTGATCCGAAGTATGTCCACCATTTTATGCGTCAGGTCGTCCTCCGACCGGTCACCGGACTCGAGTGTGATGGAGGGCCGGGCCGTCACCGGCGGAACGGGAAGAACCGTCAGGATCATCCATTCCGGGCGTGCTATGTGAGGATTGATGGACAGGACCGGAAGGTCCCTAGCAGGCACCTTCTCCAGTCTTTCCCGTACTTCCTTCGGGGTGAGCTTGTGCCGCTCCTCCCGAAGTGTGGTGGGCTTGTCCAGGGTGATCTTCTTCTGCTCGGCTCCGCAATGCGGACAGAGCTTGGCCTTGGCGGACTCCCTCACGATCTCCTTGAATATCCGGTCCCTTTCCCTCACGAGGCCGTTCTTCACGCATTTCTCGATATGTACGTTCCCCTCCTCGATCTCCCTGTCGTTGAGAAGACATCTTCCACAGGAACGGCAGGTGGCCTTCAACAGGTTCTTGATGAGTTTGACGTAACCCACGTGAATGACCGGCATGGCCAGATTGATATGTCCGAAATGACCGGGACATTCGTCCACCTTTCTTCCGCATGTCTTGCACCGAAGGCCCGGCTCTATCACTCCAAGATGCGTGTCCATCAGGCCCATGTCTATTGGAAAGCCGTCCTCGTCGTACGTATCGGCGGTTATCACCTTGAGGGCGGACATCTTCCGAATCTCCTCCGGGGAAAGAAGACCGAACTCTATCTGCTTGATCTTCTTAGGCCTCATTGTAGGTCCTCCAGCTGCAATCTCATGATAATCCCCATTGATTTCAACTCATCGAGAAGTAACTTGAAAGCATATGATGTCTCAACCCTGTGTATATTGGTCGAATCCCCGCAGATGGGGCATCGGAGATAACCGGTCCTGTCCAGCATTGCGATATGCCCGCACTTGGCATTGCCGCAGACATACTGGCTCGTTCCGTCGGATTCATCCAGCAGCCTGTCCTTTATGACCATGGAGGCTCCGTGGCCAATGAGGGTATCCCTCTCCATCTCCCCAAAGCGAAGACCGCCCTGCCTGGCCCTCCCCTCCGTTGGCTGTCTCGTGAGTATCTGGACCGGACCGCGGGAGCGCACATGCATCTTTCCCGATACCATATGGTGGAGTTTCTGATAATATATAACACCAACGAAGATGTCCACCTCGAACTTTCTTCCTGAAAGGCCGTTGTACAGGATCTCCTTCCCGGAATGTTTGTAACCCGCCTGCGTCAGCAGATCCCGAAGGAGCTTTTCCGGCTCTCCGCTGAAAATCGTTCCATCAACGCACCGTCCCATCATGCTCCCCATCTTCCCCGATATCATCTCCAGCACGTGTGCCACCGTCATTCTCGAAGGGATCGCATGCGGATTGATGACGAGGTCGGGTGAAATGCCGTGTTCGTTGAAGGGCATATCGGTCTGGGGTACCACGAGACCGATGACCCCCTTCTGTCCGTGGCGCGAGGCGAACTTGTCCCCCACCTCGGGGACCCTGTGGTCGCGAACCTTGACCTTGACGAGCCTCGAACCGTTCTCATTCTCCGTTATCGTCACCGTATCAACGTATCCGGATTCTCCATGCCGGCATGTGATGGATGTGTCTCTCCTCACCTGGGGGCTGAGAAAATCGGTCTGCTCCTCCAGGAATCTGGGCGGCGATGTCTTGCCAATGAGAACCTCACCCCCCCGCACGAACTCCTCCGGGGTAACGAGGCCGTCCTCGTCCAGATGGCTGTAGGCCTTGTCCTCCCTGGCCCCCCTCACGTTTGGCGCCGGTACCTCGAACTTGTCCTCCTGACCGCCGGGATACCTCCTTTCCTCGGCCTTGTACGACCTTATGAAGGTGGAACGGCCCAGCCCCCTTTCCACGGAGTTCTTGTTTATGATGAGCGCATCCTCCATGTTGTATCCATGATAGGATATCACGCCCACCACGAAGTTCTGGCCGGCGGGACGCTCGTTGTAATTGATATACTTCATGGTCTCGGTCTGTACCAGGGATTTTTGCGGGTAATGGAAGAAATGACCCCTTGTGTCCGGCCTCAACCGGTAGTTGGTCGTGCTCAGTCCGAGCGACTGCTTCGACATTGCCGAGCCCATGGTGTTCCTGGGAGACGAATTGTGCTCGCTGAAGGGTACGCATCCCCCTGCAACGCCCACTATTGCTACGGGATCAATCTCCATGTGAGTGTGATCCGGGGTGATCGATTCCTCGTTAAGGGCAATGTAGAGATCCTCCTCCTCCTCCGCATCTATGAATTCCACTATGCCCCTTTGAAGCAGTGTGCGAAAATCGCTCCTTCCCTCGTTAATATCCTCGATGTTCTTCTCCGTGAGAAGGAGCTTGCCGTTCTCCACGACGAGAAGCGGCCGCCTGATCCTCCCCTCGTCGCAGTTGACGAATATCTCGTTGGTATGCCTGTCGAACCGGGCATTTATCTCCTGGGATTTCTCCGGCGGTATGGCCAGTGTGGCGTTCCTCCGGGTCCTCTTTATCTCCTCTTTCAGATTTTCGGGATCCTTGTGAATGCCGATCAGATCACCGTTTACGAAAATCTTCGTGTCGTGAACAACCTTCTTCCCGATGGGTTCAACTCCGAGATAGTACATGGATTCCGCGAGCTTCTCATGATCGTAGCCTTCCGAGATGTCCACCATTAGGGCGATGTTCTTCACGAGGCCGCAGTTCTGACCCTCGGGGGTCTCGTTGGGGCAGAGCCTTCCCCACTGGGTCGGATGAAGATCGCGGGCCTCGAAATGGGGCTGGCTGCGGGTAAGCGGTGAGGTAACCCTTCTCAGGTGTGATAGAGTGGACATGTTCGACGTTCGATCCAGGAGCTGGGAGACCCCAGCCCTGCCCCCGACCCAGTTGCCGGTGGCCAGTGCATGCAGGAGGCGGCTTGTCAGGACGTCCGGTCTTATCGCCGAACTGATCTTGAGCTTTTTCTTACGGACATAGCTCCTCTCCAGCTGGTATTTCAGGTCCTTGGACAGGTTAGTGAAGGCGACCCGGAAGAGCTCTTCCATCAGGTCGCCCGCAAGTTTCAACCTCTTGTTGGCGTAATGGTCCTTGTCGTCCTCCTTCCTGATTCCGAAATGTAGCTCCAGCACGTTCCTTGCAACCCTGCACAGGTATAGCGCCTTCTTCCCCCTGCTCTCCGCCGTTATGCCCAGGTGAGGAAGCAGTGAATGATCGAGTATGGATTCCACCTTCCTCTGTCGGTATTCCTTGGCCTGCCCTGTTGCGAATTTCTTTTCCAGGAAGGCGATAGCATCCTTGGTCCCGAAGACCTCGTGCTGCTGCGCACTGTCCTCCAGGTTGGCATAGATGATATTGGCGATCCTATCGTCCGAGATGATGGCGTCGGCTATCTCCTGGTCGCTCTCCATGTCGAGGGCCTTGAGAAGAACGATGAAAGGTATGTTCCCCGAGGCTGCCGGAACCTTTGTGTACAGAAGCCAGTCCTTGGTCCTGCCAACGTATGTCAGGGCCCGGTAACCCTCGTGCTGAGAATAGACCTTTCCAACCTCGAGCTTGTTGCCGTATCTCTCCGAGTACTCCACGAGGATCCTGTTCGGTGCGAGGTCCTCTAGGGATATGAGTACTCTCTCCACGCCGTTGATTATGTAATAACCGCCGGGGTCCCTGGGGTCCTCAAGCTGTTTTACCAGCTCATCGTTGTATTCCTCGTCCGTGAGCTCTCTCTCGTCCCCGATCTGATCCCTGTGGATGTTGCAGAGCTTGGATTTCACCATGAGCGGAAGATCCCCGATGTGAACGCCCCTCTCGGGCTCCAGGAACTTCTGGGCTCCCGTGGCATCGGTCTGGATGATGTGGAAGTCCAGGTAGATGGGGGCCTTGTACGTCGCATTCCGCTGGCGTGATTCCATTGGCGTCAACTTGTGCTGTGCGCCGTTCGCCTCCGTTATGAACGGGGTACCCACCTTTATCTGGCCCAGCTTGATATCGATGTTCTCCTCCTCGATGGAGCCGATGTCCAGCCTGATCAGACCCTTGTCCTTTCCCACGTCCCCTATGGCTATGGAATTTACGAGACGCTGCATCCTCGAGTTTGGATTATCGTGTGTGGGTAGGAAGTCATTGAACGAAGCCAGATGATGGTTGACAATGCTTCTGTCCCGGAAAAATGCCTTTACGAGCTCTCTCATGTTTATCACGTCTTAAAAAGGTTGAGGGATTATTTCGCCACCACATACCTGTAGTACACGGACTTGCCTGTGGTGGGGCTGTCCCTGAGGATCTTGATAACATCTCCATCCTTTGCACCTATGATCTTGGCTGCCGGATCGGTGATGAGTATCTTGGGAAGCTGCTCCTTGGGAATGGAGTAATACTCGAGAACGCGTTTAGCCTCCTCATCATCAAGTATGATGTGTTCGGGAACAAGCATGTGCTTAATTACGTCTATCTTTACCATGCGACCATCTGCCCTCTCGATCTTTTACTGTTTAGAACGGGTGCCGAGTCATGTCTGGTCTGGCAGGCTCCATCCATGAGTGCTGGACATAACGAGCCTACGGACGATGGGAGACCGGAGAAACCCTTGTTATTGTCGAACACCATGATGATTTTGGCCCCCTCGCCTGGATATCTGGATTGAATATTGGCGGGTCCGAGGGGATTCGAACCCCCGGCCGTCTGGTTAAAAGCCAGACGCTCTTTCTAGAAACGTTCCTTTCGATCTAATCAGTGTTCGCTATCACGAAGTATCGTTCGAGCGCCGGTACAATTTTGATGCGCACGGATTATCCTCTTCCCTAAGTATGTTTGATCGTTACAGGTGATGACACTGAAAAATGCGAAACGTCTTACCTAGCTGAGCTACGGACCCATCCTCATACATTGTAGTATCTGTTTATTCTATTAACACGTACTTATGGCTACCCTGTCATTGACACTGAACAGTGTTTGGCGTGGATACATCTCCCTATATATAAGTTTTCGTATGCCATTTATGAATATTTAAAATGTTTTTCCCCTTCTACCGGCGGAGAGGCCTTGAAAACCGTGGGAACTGCTTTATTAAATCTGTCTTGATGCATGGAAATAGTCCGGATTCGAGGAGTCTAGTTCGGCGAAGTATGCCTCGATGGGTCTTTTAGCAATCAACATCGGCATTTCTGGATTTCAAATCGAGTTACGAGTAACGGGGGATTCTCATCTTATAGGTGCAATAGACGATGCGGACGTCCGATATGACTGCAATGATAACAGTAACAAACCTGTGAAATGGAGCCGTGTACTCGACTCGTTTGATGAAACCGGTCATCATTCCTTTGACCTTATGCGGTGAAGCAGGCCCGCGGCGATCATTATCACTCCAATACCGTAGGTTATACAAATGAGCACGAAATACAGGATGAATAGCTGTGGCAGAAGACACATTCTCAGGACATCGGAGTCGCGGGTCTCTCCCTGAAAATTCGTCATAAGAACGAGTGCGATCATGGTGAGTGCCGATATGGCCGCCCCCGTTAAGATCTTCGAGGATAACATTCTTCTCATCAGGGCTTCCTTCATCCTTCCTGTAGTCGCATCGTCCTTTGTCTTGGTCTTGCGAAATCCGGTATCCTTCCTCTTCTCTGTCTTTCGGTCTGCGGAATGAACGGTCTCCCTTGCATTTACTGTCTTGGCCGGCCTGAAGGCTGTTCTCTGTGTTTTCTTCTCGACCGAGGGTATGATGGCGGATCTTTCGGTTGGCCTTTTTACGTTGAAAGCAGCCTTCTTCCCCTCCTTTTCAAGTTTCTTCGGCCTTTCGGTCCCCCGCCCTTTCTTCTTCAGGAATGTCGCCTTCTTTCCAGTAGGTGCATCCCGCTCCCTTTCCACAGTTTCCACGCGATCTTCCGGGGCAGCTCCGGGCTTCTCCGTCTTCCGGAACAATACTTCGATCTCATCTCGTTCCTTCAGTTCAGCAACACCCCCTTCACCGGATAGCTCGGGCGATCCCTTCCGTCGGAATTTCGTATCCTGTGGCTGCCTTGGAGGCTTCTTCATCAGAAATACTTTCTTGCCCTCTACTCTTCCCCCGTTTACGTCTTTCGGGGCTGTTTTTTTCCTCTCCCCGGACCCAATGGATTCCTCGCTGCTCTCCTTACGGATGAATTTCGCGGGTTTCACATCATCCTTAGGTCCTTTTCCCCCTTCTTTTCTGTCAAATTTGCTAACGAACTTCAAGGAGGAGGGTTTTTCTATGACCTCCGTGGGCTTGTCCTTGTCGGTCTTCTTGGAGAACTTGACCTGTGCATTGGCAGCCCTTTCCTTGCTCTTTTCCTCAAATTTAACGCCGACGACGGTCGGCTCGGATCTGACCTTGGCTGAGAATTTGACCCCCACCTTGGATTTATCCGCATCACCCCTGGGGGAGAACTTGACGCCTGTTCCGGAAGTTCCCAAAGGCTCCTCCTTTCCCGTCGAACCTGCTTGAATCCCGGACTTGATCCGGAATTCCGCAGGAGCCTTGACCTCCTCTTGGGGTGTTTCCATCCCATCCGCTTTTTCGACTCCCGAGGTCTCCTCGGCCATGGATCCCTTCTTTATCGCGAACTTCATTTGCTCATCCCACGGATGTATCCGATTCCATCAAACGATCGGGCGCGTCCCGGTTGGGGGCATTATTATGATATTACGTATAATTATCTTCCCGTTCAATATGGGGCAATCATTATCTTTCGCTT
>CAYRFL010000107.1:0-14339 GCA_964423515.1 uncultured archaeon | reverse complement strand
GACGTAAATGTACAACAATCTTCTGATATTGTAAATGTGGATGTTATTAACCAATTCCAACCGGGAATAAACAATGTTGACGATAAAATTGAGAATCTCGAGGGAGCGGTTGATAAAGACATTCAAAGTGTAAAGAATGGTGCAAATAGTGATAATCTAATAGTAATGATAATTGCGATTGTTGCAGTAATTATTGGTTTAACTGGTGTAATAATTGGTTTTATTGGAATTTCGAAATCAAAGAAAATTAAGAAATACGCTATCAATACACATAACCAAGAACTACAACTCCCAAGTTCACGAAAACACGAGAGACCTCTAAAACAAATTGATCAAAAGCCTTACCCACCTCCCCCCTACCAATCATATTCCCAGGATTCTTCATCATCCACTGGAAAGAAAAATTTTCCGAGACCTTCTTTAACGAAACGTATTAATAAAGAGTCAAGTAATAAATAATATCATGCTGGGTTCACGATTTAATAATTGATTAATATTTATAGAGAAAAAATCTGTTGAGGATAGGTGATTCCGATACTCTGCGCTCGTAGTGGGATTCCGCCCCTCCCCGATGCTCGGGCCTAACGCCCTCGCATAACACACGAGTTCGCAGCTCCGGGGCGATAACCTTTCGCCCCTCGCCCAAATTGCTACCCTGCCAGGTAAGCTGTTTTGACTGAGGTGATGTCCCCCCGACGCAATTTCGCGAACTCGCTCCACGTTATGCGAAATAGCAGAATCGTCCGGGGAGCTTTATAACTGGTGTTAAACAGTATTTGGAACCCAAGATTTGATTACGGTACAAACCAAACAACCCCCCTTTATTCCAATAATTTTCGGCAAGAAGCTATTGGAGTATAATCTTACTGCTCTCCTGAGAACAAAAATACAAAAATATGGCAGACATAGGATTCTCTCTAATTGACCGATAGACCGAAATATTTATTAGCCCGCTAATAGGTATTAGTAATGTGGTAACATGAATATCAGCGTTGAAGTCACAGGTAATCTATTGGAGTACTTGAATTCCAAGGTAGCAGGTGGGCAGTATAAAAGCCGAAGTGAAGTGATTCGGACTGCCATTAGAGATATGATTCAACGAGACTTGGAGGAACAGTTACGAGCAAAAGGCATCCGACCGGAGGATCTAGCAAACATGAGAGATGAGGTGGCAGGTGAGATAATTGAACGAAAATACAGAGAACTTGCCTAATCTGATTATTGATACCTCCACCTTCTTTTCTTCTCTATATAACCGCCATGGAAATGAAGCCTATCTTTTTATCCTAGCAGACGAAAGTAAGTGTACTATTTCCATTGTGGACTATGTAATGGATGAGATGGAAGAGATATTACATCGGAAAGATATTGATTTCCATGTTGTATTGGATTTGCTCGATACCTATAACAACGTTGGAATCGAAGAGTTGGAGCAATTAACAATCGATGAAATTGAATTGGCTAAAAGGCTCATCGCAGATCAGAAAGATCGCCCAATTTTCATATTTGCCTATAGAAAGATCAAAGAGAATCCGAATACCTTTTTTGTGTCTGGAGATAAAGGTTTTTTCAAAGATGATGTTCAGAGAATCCTAAATTATCGTGTACTCCGAACCCGAGAATTCATCGATATGATCGAATGAAGATGTCTGCCAATATTTCAAGAAATTGATTATGAGAGATCGTAGTTTGGCTTCCCTTGCCTCAAATTATGATGGAATTACCCCAGATGTAATAAAAGAAGCTCCCCGGATGGAAATGCCGAATTTCAGCTCAATACTCATAAAAAGATGCCTCATTCCATTCGGCATGGGCTTCGGAACTTCGCCCCTCGCCTAAATTCCTCTCCCACCGAAAGACGACTCTAAGTGGTGTCCCCCCCTCGCAACTTCCCAAACCCGCTCCGCGTTATGCAAGCCGAATAATTCACGGAAAATATCACTCCGCGTCCGATACGCGCACGATCACCATATCATCCACCGCGAACTTGTTCTTCAGAGGAAGTGCCAGCGTTTCATCGTTCCATTCCTTCATGTGACCCAAAGCCCAGGCCATCCTTTCCGGATATTCGGGGAAATCCTGCTTGGAACACCGTTATGGTCCTCCCCGGTAGCAGATAGGAAGTATAGACCGGTAAGGTCTCAAAGTCCGGTATGGAATGACGATCGTGAGAGCTATATTCAGAAATCGATCATCCTGGACAATTCCTCCACAGCTTTCAGACCGTTTCCGGAGAGCATCATCACGTTGATCCCGCTTCTATCAATGATCCCGCTTTCAACGAACTTCTCCATGGCCTTCACCACGATGGCGGATGTGGGTTCGACGAAGATTCCCCTGGTAGCAAGGGTCCTTATCCCCTCCACCACTTCCTCGTCATTCACAATCTCCATGGCCCCCCCTGATTCCCTCATCGCCCTCAATATGGCCCTGCCTCTCCCGGGTTTTGCCAGGCAGACCCCCTCTGCGATGGTCCTCTCCGTCTGGGTGAAGGGATCGGGGTTGTCCTTCCCTTCCCTGGCGGCCTCGTAAAGAGGGGAACAGGCCATGGATTGGACCCCCAGGAGTTTGGGCATGGAGTCGATAATACCCCCTTCCATCAGCTCTTTGAAACCAATGTACAGTCCAAGATATATCCCCCCGTTACCGCAGGGACACGTAACGCTGTCAGGCGAATTCCAACCCAACTGTTCCGCTATTTCGAAGGCCATGGTCTTGGTCCCCTCCAGAAAATAAGGGTTCCAGTTATGAGAGGCATAATACGTTCCTTCAGCCTTTTCAAGCACCGCATTCTCCGTATCCTCCCGGGTTCCCGGGATCTTGTTCAGCCTGGCGCCATAGAAACGGATCTGGGTCAATTTACCCTCGGAAGCATAGGAGGGGCAGAATATCTCGCATGCCATACCTGCCTTGGCGGAGTAGGCAGAGACCGAGGCTCCCGCGTTTCCCGAAGAATCCTCTATGACCTCGTCCACGCCCAGGGACCTCACGTGGCTCAGCATCACGGAGGTGCCCCTGTCCTTGAAGGAGCCGGTGGGGGATATGAAATCGAGTTTCACCCGGACGTCCATACCCATCATCTTCACCGGTATGAGAGGTGTGAATCCTTCCCCGAGAGATACGATATCGCCATCCGAATCCACCGGGATCGCTTCCCTGTACCGCCATATCGTCGGTTCTCTTCGTCCGATCTTGTCGAGGGGGAAGGCCACATTCTTTTCAATGAGCTCGAAAACCCCGCCGCACCCGCACCGGTGCCTCTTTTCATCCTTTCCGTATTCCTTACCGCATTCTGAGCAGACCATTCTCATACAGATCGATGATTACAATGCCCACAAGATATATATTCTTAACCTGAACAACGTGTCCGCTTTAGAGCGGGTCGTTAATTGGGTCCTGTCCGTTAGGTCCTTTTCGATAGTATCGGTACCAGGGCACTTCCCTTTGGCATGACCAGAATCTTGGCGTGCTCCCCCTTTCTTTCAAGGGCAACATCGATGGCATCCTGCGGTGAAGGAACGGGGTCCATGTGCAGGCTTCGAACCACATTATCCTCCAGGCTCGATACTATCATTACGTTGAACCGTTTGAGAGCATCGATTATCTTTGCGGTCTTGTGATACCCCCACACGTATTTCCTCTCTATGACATCCAGTATCTCATCCAGGTCCTCGGATGACGAAAGCAGGTCGGAGAAGTTGTTATCGCCTATCCCCTGCCGGGTAGCACTGATCAGAACGAGTATGCCGCCATCCTTCAGCGCCAGCTTGGCGTTCTCGAGGGCCTTGTGTGACTGGTACAGAGAGATATCCATGGGGTATTCCGCCACCGTTACCACTATATCCGCCAGTTCGGATATCTCCACGGTGGAAAATTGCTTGCAGGCGGGAATCCCCGACTCGAGAGAATCGTGTATATCCCCGCCGAAAGCCCGTGCCACGTTCCCGCAGCAATCCAGGACCAGCTGGACGGAGTAAATGTTCTTACCATCCAGGAAACCGCAGCTCTCTATCATGTCCTGGTGCACGGGATTATCCTTAAGGTTCAGAAGCGCTGCCCCCGTTTTTAATGCGAACGAATGATTGTGCTCGATCGTCTCGTATGCCGCATGCCCGGGAAGGAAGGCCTTCCTGCCCCCTGTGAAGCCCGCAAAATAATGGGGCTCGATGGAACCGATGACGAGAATGCTATCGGCATCATCCAATATCCTGTCGAACAGGATGCGGGTTCCCCTCGAAGTGGTCCCGTAATACCGATGTGTCTCTTTCTCCCTCGCCCTGTGTACATGCACGCGATCCTTGAAGACATCATACGCCCCGCCCATCAGCTCTTTCGTTTCGTCCTCCGAAGGGGGGCCGTGGGTGCCGGTGGCGATGGATATCGTTATATTTTGTTCGATGGACGTCAGAAGGGGAAGGATGGCGTCCAGGACTATCGATGTACGTGTGGGACGCTGACTGTCGTTGATCACTATCAGCAGTTTCCCACCGGACGCCCTCTGGATGAACTCCCCGAGGGTCGGCCCCGGTCCCACCTCGTCCATCCTCTCCAGCAGATCACGGCCCGTTAATGGCATGTCAGCCGATGGGGGAGAAATGACCCCGAGTAGGTTTTTCTTCGGTATATCGAGCTTAACAACGCTCCCGTCGTATTCTATATCAACGTTCATTTTATTCAACCCTGACTAATTTACACAGATCGAGATCCTCAAAGGGGGCCGGTGAAAGAAGCGGTTCAACAATTGAACACATCAGAAATCGTCCTCATAATCCACATACTCGTCATCGTAATGATCGTCATCGTCATACCCGTCTTCCCATTCGCTATCATAGTCCACATCGTCTTGTCCATCCCATTCGTCGCCATCGTCGAATTCGAGCCCGTAATCGTAATCGCCTCCATGATCTTGCTCATCCCACCCATCTCCATGGGAGCTCTCATCCATCCAGTCGTCATCGCCGTAAGGTTCCTCTTCCCATTCTCCCGCCCCCGCATCTGTTCGTCGCCGGTCGCCCTCCCCATTGCCGGACCTATTGACCGCGCTCCCGCTCGAGGAAAGATCGAGCGATACGCTTCCTTCCCCATCCTCTTCCTCTTCGGAACGATGATCAGTTCCCTTCTCCCGCCTCCTTTTCCCGCGTAATATGAAGAATATCACCAGCAAGGCAACGAGAACCATCGCAATGGATATGAGGACCACGGCGATCCCGGTCGATGATGAGAAGAAACCACCGTCATCCGTCCCCCCTTCGCCGCCATCATCATCGTCCTCATCGTCGTCCACCACCACCACCGCTTCGTTGCTGAGCGTGATCATCGTTGAAGTGACCGTCCCCTCGTCGGTCCCGTCGAAGGCCGTCACCCTCAGAAGGTATGTCCCGTCGGCTGTCCCGGTGGTGTTCCAATCCCAGCCCATATCGGAGGCATCGAGCCCGGAGGCGAGGGTATGAAGGAGGTTCCCGTCTTGATCGAGCAGCTGCACGGAGTACGTCATTTCGTCCAGGTCGTCGTCTGTGGCCACCCAAGATATCCTCACCGTTCCAGAGAGGGGCGAAGTACCCCTGGGTGAGGTCAGTTTGACCGTTGGAGGATTGTTGGTGATGGGATCGGTTATGTTGATATCCAGGGGAACGACCGTTATCCGGACGGTATCGGGAGCGGACCACTTGCCGCCGTCGTCCCGAACCCTCAGGGTGAAGGTAATGTTACCCGTTTCGTTGGCATAGAAGTAAGGCGCGGCTGTCTCGGATCTCGCGACAACGAGGCTCGCATTGGAGGAGTGGGTCCATTCCCAATCCACGATCGAACCGTCCGTATCGCTCGAGCCCGAGCCGTTGAGCGTCACCCTGTCTCCGATATGGATCGTCCTGTCCCTACCGGCATTGGCCACCGGAGGGAGATTTACCGGTCTTTCGATCACGGTGACGTTCACGATATCGGTAGTTGACCAGAGGCCCAGGTCGTCCTTCACGCGAAGTTCGAAGACATGCATATCGAGATCTCCGGGCACGAACGAGGGGGCGGACGTATTCTCGTTATCAAGGGTCAGGTTCGAATGGCTCAGGCATGTCCAGTTCCAGATAGCTATGTGGCCCTCGGGATCGTGGGAAGCGGAGCCGTTAAGCTGCGTTTCCTCGTCGAAATATGCGGTGAAATCCTCCCCTGCGTTAACAACCGGAGGTCGGTTCACCTCGATCACCGTTACCCGCACCTCGTCCTCTGTGGCCCAGCCGCCCCGGTCGTCCCTGACGGTCAGCGTGAACAGATAAGTACCTGTACCGTTGGGTGTGAAGGATGGCGAGGACGAATTCTCGTTAAGGAGGGTAACGGCGGGATGAGAGGTGCTGTTCCAGTCCCACGTGACGATGTCGCCGTCCGGGTCCTCGGAAGCCGAACCGTCCAGGGAAATCGTCGTATTGGAATACCCCGAAAGATCCTCTCCAGCGTGGGCCACCGGGAGAACGTTGGGCGGTAGCACCACTGAAATATTGATCACATCTTCCATCGACCATGCCATGAGGGAGTCCCTAACCACCAGTGTGAAACGGTAGGTCCCGGTTATCATCGGAGCAGTAAACGTGGGATATACCGAGGATTCGTCGGATAATGAGACCGATGCCGGATTGGAACCGGATTCGTTCCAATCGAATTCTAGGAGGCCAAGAGGATCCTGAGCGTCATGGGAGAGAGAGCCGTTCAGTGTGACCAGGGCTCCCGTCTCAACCTCCTGGTCTTCTCCGGCGTCGGCAACGGGGGGAGTATTCACTCCCACTGCTGTTATGTTGATGACATCCTCTACATCGCTGTAATGGCCGTCGGTATCCCGAACCACGAGGCTAAGTACGTAGATACCGGAGTGGGTCGGCACGAAGGAGGGCGAGGCAGAGGAATCGGACGGATCGAGATCCCCGTCCGCGACGGTGGAATCGTTGGGCTGATCTGTCAGGTTCCAGTCATAGGTCAGTATATCCCCCAGGGTATCACCGTTCCGGCAGTCCTGGGCATCCCTGGAGTCGGTACCGTTCAGATAAACCGTCTCACCGAGCTGCACGGTCTGGTCGTTGCCTGCGAAGGCAATGGGATGAGGAGGGAGTATAACGTTGGTCTCGTAAACCCCGATGCCGTTCCCCCAGGTGGCTCCGGCAACGTCCAGGTCCCCGTCGTCGTCGAAATCCAGGAAGTTCGCCCCGTAATATGTCCCCGTCGTGGGGAGATTCTTGCCAACCATCTCTGTAAAGCCAAATGCGGCTCCCGGATTTATGCTGCCGTTCCCGAGATAGAGGTGAAGCCCCGAACCGGCCTTCGGTGCGAGAAGATCGAGGTCCCCGTCCATATCTATGTCCGCGAGGCACAGCTGGGAAAACCTTCCCGATCTGGCCGACGCGGGGAGCCCGCCGTTCGGGGATGTGGGAGTGGTCCAGACGAAGGTTGCCCCGTCCATCCCACCGCCGTTACCGAGAAGTATCCCCATCCCCCCGTCCCTGGTGCCGTAGATCACGTCCTGATTTCCGTCCCCGTTCAGGTCCCCCGCAATGGCGCCCAGGAGCGATGTTCCTGTGGCGGGCGGAAAAGAACCGCTTCGGGTGGTCCAGCTGTTCCCTCCGGCGTCCTGTGTGTATAACACGAGGCCCGTGTTGCTGTATGCCCCGGCAACGATGTCCGGCCGGCCGTCATCGTTCATATCGGCAACATCAATATTCGTATATTCACCCGATCCGGGTAGCCCCGTGGACCTTTCCGTCCAGGATATGGGGGAGGAACCGTCACCCTCGTAATACTTGATACCGGCGGTCTGTGTCGCCACCGCCATGTCGAGGCTGGCATTACCGGTTACGTTGGTGACGACGACATCGGCCGTCCCACCAGAGCCCAGGGGTGATGAAATTCCGCCGGCCCCGAATCCCGCGCCGGTCCATTCCCAGGCACCCACACCGTTGGATGCGCCGCTGCCCCATCGACTCTCATAGGTGGCATAGAGTTCCGAGACACCATCATTGTCGCAATCCGCAATTGCGATGCCCCCGAATGTATTGGAGGCGGTTATTGTGTACTCGGTCCATGTCCCTGCACCATTTCCCCGGTACACATAGAGGCCCCGTGTATCTGCGGAACCGTAATCATCCCCGCCGGAAGCTATATCGAGGTTGCCGTCGCCGTCCACGTCCCCCACGGCGATGAAGTTGTAATCCCCGGACGTGGGAAGGTTGACCGAGACGCCCGCGGTGAAATTATCCAGTGGGTATGCATTGGAATGAATGGCGATCGGCGGGATTATACACGATAACAGCAGGAAAGTTATCAAAATGCCCGAAAGGTGAACGTATCTCAATTCTATTCCTCCCTTCTCAAGGGTTCCAAAGGACAGGCCGAAACCCTTGCCTCGAGATATGAGAATTATTCTATATTAACCTCCCGATTTATCTGCTATAGAAATCATACGATGGGTGCCCGGAAAAAATTTCCGTTGACGAAATCAGGATCAGCTCCATTCTATATCGTCATCATAATCCTTGTGATAGAAATCATTCTCATTCCGGTATCTGCCTTCCGAGTATTCGCCTCCATGCATGTGATCATCCTCCCACACATCATCTTCCGGAAGTCCTCCCTCCTCATTTCTAAGCTCGTCCTCGTGATTATCATCCCATTCATGGTTATAATCGTTCTCTGCATCATCCATGTGATCCCAGTGCCCGTGGTCCCCGAAAAAACCCCTGCCCAAGTGATCCGGTCTTTCAACATCATCCGTTTCGTAATAATTGTCATACTCGACCCGATGGTCTTCGATCTCCTCAACATCATCGTATTCCACCGGAGCGAGCCCGTCCCGCGACCATGTCCTTCCGGAATCAAGCTCCCCTCTCCAATCACGGTCATCCTCGACGGAATCGGCCCGGTCATCCCAGGGATCCTCATCCCCGGGCTCCTTTCTCCTTGCCCGAACTATAAGGAATATCGAAATGATGAGGATTGCAATAACAATCAGCAACGCCAATGCAAGAGCGATGGAAGCCCCTAGATCACCTCCATTATCCACGTCGGTTCCTTTCTCCTCTATGACGAATTCGGGGGAATCATCCGAAGCGCTATCCACGCCGTCACTGGCCGTGATCCTGATGCGGTAGCGTCCGGAAGGGATCTCGCCGGTATCCCAGTTCCACGAGTACGATCCCGGTCCCAGGCCCTCGACGAGCGTTCCATGGACGTTTCCGTTCGCATCCAGAAGCTCTATGTTGAACGTGAGCGGGTCCAGGTCCTCGTCGGTAGCGGTCCACCCGACAAGGAACGGATTCGTGATGATCGCATCTCCCCTCGGGGAGGTCAGCTTGACCACCGGAGGATGGTTTTTTTCCTTCCCATCGATATCCTGGTCGGCCGGAACCACGGTTACGATTACAACATCCTCATCGGACCACAGACCGAGGTCATCACGTACGGTCAGTGTTATATTGTACATACCGGTCCGGACAGGTATAAAGGAAGGCGTCGATGAGTTCTCACGGTCGAAAAGTAATCCAGGGTGCGACGTGCAATTCCAGTCCCAGAGAGTGATGTTCCCGTCCTCGTCGAGGGATCTCGTACCGTTCAGCACCACCGTATCGTTCACATGGTTCGTAATATCCCTTCCGGCGTTGGCCACCGGCCTCCGGTTCACCGGTCTTTCGATGATGGTAACGTTGACTAGGTCCGGCGTTGAGGCGACCCCGAACTCGTCTGTAACGACCAGAGCGAAGATGTATTTATCAACGGAATCCGGGAGAAAATGCGGTGTCGCCGTATCATCATCCTGTAGCAGCAGGCCAAGATGGCTCGGGCAGGACCATCGCCACTCAAGGCTTCCGTTCTCGGGATCTCCGGACCGTGCGCCGTTCAGGTGGGTCTTCTCGCCGTAATATGCCGTGAAATCGTCGCCGGCATCGGCAACGGGAGGGAGGTTCTCCTCGATTATCGTCACGTTCACCGTATCCTCGACAGCCCATCCGCCCCGATCGTCCAGCACAGTGAGCGTGAAAACGAAACTTCCCGTTCTGTTAGGCGTGAAGGACGGTCCGGATGTGTTATCATCATAAATTGGCAATTCCCGGTGGGACGTACAGTTCCAGTCCCATGTAACGATGTTGCCGTCGGGATCGTGCGACTCGGAGCCATTGAGGGTGACGCTCTCGTTCGAGAATGCCGAGAAATCATTTCCCGCGTCGGCCACGGGCATCTGATTGGGAGGCAGGACTATGGTTATATTCACCATATCCTCCCGGGACCAGGCATCAAGGGAATCGCGGATAACCAGTGTGAACGAATATATCCCGGTCGTTTCGGGAGCTGGGAAAGACGGTTCGGCACTCCCCTCGTCGGAGAGGCTAACGGGAGCGGGATTGCCTTGGGAAACGTTCCAGTCGAAGGTCAGCAGGTTCACGGGATCCTCGGGATCGAACGAGCCCGAACCGTTGAGAACCACCAGTGTTCCCGTTTCAACCTCCAGGTCCGCCCCAGCATGTGCCACAGGCCTTCCGTTCACCATTATCACCGTTATCCTCACCGAGTCCTCGGAGACGGCCCAGTGGTCCTCGGAATCCCTGACCACGAGAGAAAGGGCGTATTCGCCGGCTACATCAGGTGTGAAAGAGGGTTTCGCAGTGGTATCGTCGGGTAGGAGGTCTGCATCATCGAGAATTGAACCTCCCGGCCTAACCGTGATGTTCCAGTCATAAATTAGCTGGTTTCCTCCAACGTCTCCTCCCGGGCAGTCCTGGGGATCCGAGGAATTGGTCCCGTCGAGATGAACGGTGTCCCCGAGAAAGACCGTCTGATCCGCCCCTGCCCGGGAGACTGGAACGTGAGGCAGCAGGAGGTTGCTTCTGAGCACGGTCATACCACTGCCGTAGGTGCAGCCCGCCACGTCGAGGTCTCCGTCGTTGTCAAAGTCCAGGTAGTTGGAGCCCATGAACATTCCCGTCGTGGGCAGTCCCTTTCCCACCACCTCGGTCCAGCCGAAGTTGATACCGGGGGATTCGGAACCGTTGCCGAGATAGAGGTGCAGCCCCGAGGACTCCTTCGCTGTCAGCAGGTCCAGGTCCCCGTCCATGTCCATGTCCACGAGATGGCTCTGGTAGAAGGTTCCCGTGGGTCGGTTCTGCCAGGAATTGTTGAGATACGTCCACTGGAAATCCGTTCCCGATCCGCCGCCGCCGTTGCCGAGAAGCAGAAAGAGACCAGACGGATTCGTCCTCTTGTCCAGAACGATATCCACGTTCCCGTCGTTGTTCACGTCCCCCGTGGTCAGGCCCAAGACCCGGCCGGTCCTTTCGGGGGAGGGAATGGACGATGTCCGGTCGGTCCATGACATACCTCCGGCATCCTGTGTGAATATATACAGTCCGTCGCCGTACTGCCCGACTATGATATCCATCAGACCGTCGTTGTTCAGGTCCGCCACGTCTATCTGTGCGCACAGCCCGGAGCTTCTCAATCCCGTGGAATACTCCGTCCACGATACTGGTGAGCCCCCGCTCCCCTGGTAGTACCTGACACCGCTGTGGGTTCCAACCGCCATGTCGAGCCCCCCGTCCCCTGTCATGTTTTCTATCCTCATGTAGTTCACCCCACCGTTTGTAAGTGGAGAGGTGATACCACCCTGGTCGAAACCGGCACCGTTCCATTCCCACGCTCCGATGCCGGCGCCGTTCTCCTGATAACCCGCGTAAATCTCCATCTTTCCGTCCCCGTCGCAGTCGGCCACCTCTATACCGGCGAAGGAGTTGCTGGTGGTGAGATTTATCTGGTTCCAGTTCCCGTCCCCGTCCCCCGTGAAGACGTAAAGCCCGGTCGTTCCCTGGGCCCCGTAGTTCTCCTCCGCCCCGCATACGATGTCGAGGAATCCGTCGCCATTGACGTTCCCCACTCCTATGCAGTTGTAATCGCCGGTGTCGGGGAGTCCATTGGAGAATCCACCCTCGAAGCTGTCTATTGGATAGCGGGACTTGCCTTCGGCCCTGGTCGGAAGCGTGATGGAACACAACGGAATGAACATTATCAGAATGAATGCTATTGTCGGAAGCCACTTTTCGCGCATTACTAACCCTCTTTGCATTAATCCTCCAAAGGAGGTAATATTATTTTCGTTCTTTTCCCTTGAAAGGGCAATCACGCCTTTGGGAGCAGCCCGAACATCCTTTCTTACGGGAAAAAAGGGGCAGCAGAACAAAGGAATTGAATACGAATACGGTCAGAAGCAGGATGGTACCTATGGAATATCCATGAAAAAGGTCGATCAAGGCGATGACGACTGGAATGATCCATATGGGAACGACGACAGGCATGTGTACCCTGAAACGGATGGTGAAATTTCCTCCTTGCCCCTTCTTTCGAAGCATAGCGGCCAACCTGCCGAATCCCGACGGGCAGTTCCCGGAGCCGTAGGAGTTGCAGTGACCACAGAGTAATACGATGAACCACAGTGTCGAAAGGAGTGCATAAAGGAGATAGGAACCCGCCAGAACCCAGCCAAGGAACGAGGGGCCGATGGAAAACAGGATCAGCACGGAGCCCACAAGGATGGCAAGGATATACGGGATATTGTGCATCAGCCTGTTAGGTGCGTGTGCGGATGCGCCCCCCAATTCCTTTACCTTTATCTCTCCTCTGCTCATGCGTATTTCCTCCTGCCAGACGTTTTTGGGAATATGTCCGATTCCCAAATGGTCAGATGGCCGGGGTCCGGTCCGGGTCTTTGGCTCTCTTGAAGGTATGATGTGCCATAATGGTACGTTTTTATCCATCAACGTTCGGGGGCGAGGGTCCCCTCCTTCAGGTGTAACGTTCTACTGGCTATTTCTTCGTAGGCCCTGTCGTGGGTGGCCACGATGAAGGTGATGCCGCTCCTGGCGTTCAATTCCCTCATCTGCTCCATTATCTCCCCGGACGTGACTTCGTCCAGGTTCCCGGTGGGTTCGTCCGCCAGGACAAGCAGGGGTTTCTTGACCAGGGCCCGGGCCAGGGCCACGCGCTGCTGCTCGCCGCCGGAGAGCTTCGCCGGAAATCGGTTCACTTTATCGCCAAGGCCCACCCTTCCGAGCGTTTTCCGGGCACGGGAAAGGTTACGCTCTCCCTTTATCTGGAGCGCAAGCTCGACGTTCTCGAGGGCAGTGAGATTTGGTATCAGATTGTAGAACTGGAAGACGTATCCCACCTTCTCCCTGCGGTAGACCGTAAGTTCACCCTCGTTCATGGACGCCAGGTCCGCCCCGTCCACCAGAAAGCTGCCGCTGTCGGGCCGGTCTATGCCTGCGAGGAGGTTGAGAAGCGTGGTCTTCCCGGAGCCGCTCGGGCCCATTATGACGGCGAGCTCGCCCCGGTCGACCGTGAGGTCCACTCCCAGAAGAACGGGAACATCCCACGCCTCGTCTGGATAGCTCTTGTGAACGTTCGAGAGTCTTATCAGGGGCATGGACCGGTAAATGGGATTCTTCGCTTATCTTTTTTTGGCGGAGAAAAAATAATGTTCACCCCAGATGTGTTGGACTAACAAATCGAATAATACCTTGGGAGCAGACGACCATAACTCTAACCGAAGCTCATCAGGTCCTCAGTTCTTATACCCGGGGAGAAAATGAGCCCCAGGATAAGGCCGACGGCAATGAGCATACCGAGTTTCGTCTTGGAGGACAGGCTCTTGTCAAGGAATACGGCAATGAGAAGCCCTGCCGAGAGAATCACGGCTCCGCAATTCCTAAAAAGCGAGGAGGTGGCCATGAGATTTCTTCCCGTATCCTCGTAACTCTCCAAATCCTTGTCATATTGGTCCGACTCATCGTAATCATAATCGTCGTCGTCCGGCTCCTCCATGTACCTCACCGATGCGTTAAGGATGCCGGATATCAAAAGGAGGCCAAAGGCGAAGCAGCAGATGATAATGTACGTTGTCTTCACGGGATTGGTTCCTGTGGAACCCTTCCTATTATTCCTGCTGCCAACGTCGCGTGGGTCTCTCTCCGGCGGCAGAGGGTATATCGGCGCTGTCCCGCTCTCCTGATACATGTAGCTTGGTGTGTCCCCGTTGGTCATGTGTCCATCTCCCTTTTATCATCAGTTGTACAGGTAGTACAATAAATCATAGAATCCATTACCCGATGTGAATATGTAACCTATCATGAGGGCGCCCGCTATGAACATGCCAGCTTTCATGGTCTTCGACAGGCCCTTCCCTATAAAGGCGAAGAGCAGAAGGCAGAAGCCGATAATGAGGCTTCCCAGGGTGGCGAGAAGATCGGATGTTGTTGCAAGGTCGTTTACTTAAGAACTGCTACAAGAATGCCAGTGTCTTTAGGCACTGGATGAATTGT
>CAYRFL010000106.1:0-14616 GCA_964423515.1 uncultured archaeon | reverse complement strand
TGCCGAGGCGTTACTCGGCAAACCGTTACTCGAAAGGCCTCGACATTCTGTCGAGCTTTTCACCATTGACAATATTTAACAGGGAAAGTATATATATCTGGATAAATTTCTTTCTTGTAACTATTACAAGATGCTGGACCACTAATATAAGTCACGGAGTTGATCATATGAAATTATACCGGCGTCACGCAGCAATCATCTGCGCGGTAACGATAATGCTGTTATCAGTGGCCTTTTTCGGGGAGGCCATAAAGGAAAGAAAGGGCCATGAGGCAGTCCTCGGAGATGATACTCCCTCGTGTGAGATCCCGAATAACAAGGACGGTTGCATCCATGCCACGAGACATTCCTCTGTGGACATAACCATCTCTTATCCCCCGAAGGGTAGGAAACTCGAGGAGCGAGAGCAGACCATAGGAGGAGATGCATCGTCCCCCTCCGGTATCTCGAAGGTGGAGGTCAGGCTCAACGGGGGAGAATGGAAGGAGGCCGTCATCGACAAGGGATGGTCCACAGTGGTCACCCTGGAATCCGGTAACAACACCATCGAAGTGAGGGCAACTGATAACGATGGAGATCAGGTTACCGAAAAGGTTACCGTGAACTACGCTCCCAATGAGGCGGATGATGAGGATGACGGGGGATTTCCAACCTGGGCGATAATAGTCATCGGTGTGGTCGTGGTTGTCATTATACTGATCATACTCTACGAGATCAGACGGTAAGGATGATCGATAGGCAGGATGACACCGTATGTTGGATCGACCGAACATATCGGGCCCGGCTCCTAACAGGAAGCGTCCTTCGTGCCTCTCAGGTACAGAGAGAAAAGATACAGAGGATTGTCTATGGAGAAATATCTGACACTATTAAGAGAAAAGAACCTTAAGGTCACCCCACAGCGATTGGAGATCATAAAGTACCTCGACGAGAAAAGGGTCCATCCCGATGCCGATATGATCTTCACTGAACTGAAGAGTAAGAATCCATCACTTTCCAGAACGACGGTCTACAACACTCTGGAGCTGTTGATGGAGCATAACGTGGTCACGGGGCTGTGCATATCGGGCAAGGAGATGAGATACTGCTATGAGGAGACCATACATCATCATTTTCTCTGCAAGGAGTGCGGAGAGATAATCGGATTCGATTTCGATGTCCCGGACCTCGAGAACCTCATGAGCCGGGGGTTTCAAGTGGACGAGGTGCATCTCTATTCCAAGGGTTTGTGCAAGGAGTGCGCAAAGAAGACCGTGGACGGGGGATAAGGAGATGGATCCCCGATCACTTCACAAGATATCGTACGGTCTATACGTTATATCATCACGAAGGGGGAGCGAGGCGAACGGCCAGATCGCCAACGCCCTTTTCCAGGTGACCTCCGAGCCCAAGACCATCGCCGTGAGTATAAACAAGGACAATTTGACACATTCCTTCATAGAGGACAGCGGCGTATTCGTGGTGACCACGCTACCGGAAAGCACCCCCATGGACTTCATACGCCGGTTCGGATTCAACTCCGGAAGGGATGTGAACAAGCTCGAAGGCATCGAATTCCGGCTCGGAAAGACCCATGCCCCCGTGGTTCTCGAGAACGCATTGGCTTTCATGGAGGCCCGCGTCATCGACAGCGTTGACGTGGGCACGCACACTATCTTCGTCGGACGCGTGGAGGAGGCGGAGGTGCTCAGCGACGAGAGTCCCTTGACCTATGAACATTATCGCAGGGTCAAGGGAGGGCGGGCCCCGAAGAACGCCCCCACCTTCATTGCGGAGAGAGAGAGTGATGTAGAGAATGAAGCTACGATCGGCGGAGGGTACCAGTGCAGGATGTGCGGCTACATATATGATCCCGGCAAGGGCGACCCGGAGAAAGGGATCCTTCCGGGCACACCGTTCGAGGAAATCCCGGATGACTGGAAATGCCCTGGCTGCGGTGCCAGCAAGAGAGCCTTCAAGAAATTATGATCACCCGTGGGCATTCACCGCTGGTCGGTGCTCCACCCACGGATACTGAAGATGAGGACCACGGGGCGAAAGCCCCTTATCAGTGCATCATCGATCGCGGGGTGGTCATCCGCTACCGAAATGACATCCATCGGAGAAGTGAAGGGAAATGAAGGTACTGGGAATATACGGAAGCCCGCGCAAGGGGGGCAACAGCGATCTGCTTCTGGATAGAGCTCTCGAAGGTTCAGTTGAGGCCGGAGCCGATGTGGAAAAGATCCGTGCCAGGGAGCTGGCGATCTCCGGGTGCCGAGAGTGCGGTGGCTGTGATGCCACGGGTAAATGCGTGGTGAGGGATGACATGCAGGATGTCTATCCGTTACTCGAGAGGGTGGAGGCCATAATCATGGCCACTCCTATATTCTTTTACGGAATGCCCTCCCGGTTAAAGGCACTGATCGACCGATGTCAGGCGAAATGGATGGGACGGCTGCTCGATAAGAGTCCGGAGCGGCGCAAGGAGTACGACAGCGGCCGAGGATATCTCATAGCGGTGGGTGCCACGAGGGGCAAGAACCTCTTTCTGGGGGTGGAGCTGACGGCCAAGTACTTCTTCGACGCGCTGGACATGGGATACGAGGAGGGTTTTCTCATAAGGAACATTGACGGGAAGGGGGATATAATCGAGCACGAGGATCTGATGGAGGGGGCCTTCGAGTTCGGAAGGATGGTGGCGGAGGAGAGGTAGATATCTCGAATGATAAGGTTGGATTGCCAGTTATACGCCATACGGACGCTCACCCTGGGCGCATTATCGGGATGGACGTATTATGAAAAGAGGATCGATCATCGGTATCGACATAGGCGGTACAAAGGTATCCGGCTGCCTTGCTCGGCGGCAGAAAATAGTGGCAAGGGTGCGGGAGGCCACTCGCCTTGCCGGCGGCGCTTCAGCACTTCCCGGGCAGGTTCACATGCTTTCGGTCCGTCTCCTCGAGACCGCCGGCACCGATAAGGACGAATTGGCAGGCGTGGGCATCAGCGCCGCGGGACCCTTTCGCCGAAAGGACGGGATGATCGAGCTGGTATCCCCGAACCTGTGCGGAGCCCTCCCCGGAAACAGGGGGAGGCTGCCCAACGACTGGACGGAGATACCTCTAGAGAAGGAGCTGCGGAAGAGCTTCGATATTCTGCGGATCGGCAACGACGCCGTTTGCGGTGCGGTGGCGGAGAGAGCCTTCGGGGCGGGTAGAGATGCGGATGACCTGGTATACGTCACCTGGAGCACCGGTATTGGAACGGGGGCCTTCGTCGACGGTAAACTCATATCCGGCAGGAACGGGAACGCACCCCATGGCGGACACATATACGTGGCCGAGGAAGGACACATGTGTGGATGCGGAAACAGGGGGGACCTGGAATCACTGGTATCGGGTCCCGCCATCGCCCGGGATTACGGGGGGGGGATTACCACGACCGAGGTGTTCGAGAGGTACAGGGGAGGAGATGGCCGGGCAGCAGAGATAATCCAGCGGGCGGCCCGGAACTTCGCCAGGGGCCTTGCATCCGTCAATGCCGTGCTGGACACTTCGATGATTATCATTGGCGGCAGCGTCTTTCTCAACAACATCGATCTACTTCTGCCCATGGTACGCGAGGAATTCTACCGCTCATTTTCCTGCCTGAGCTCCGGCGTCGAGATAGTGCCCAGCGAGTTGAAAGAAGATCTGGGGGACCTGGGAGGCCTGGCTCTCGTGATGCCCTCAAAATGGGTTGAGGAATGGAGGAGGGAAAGACCGTGGGAGCGATGAACGATTCTGCTGAATAGTTAAATATCAAAAAGATTATATTCTCGTACCCGACCGTAGTTCGGATCGGATCGCATTCCATTGGTGTTCATATGTACGTACACAAGGATCGCTTAATGGCGCGTTTCCTGACGCTCGCGCTGGTCGCCATCATGTTCTTGACAGTACTTCCCACCGAGATGGGGCTCCATCGTGACTCGACACTGAAGAAAAACGTCAATCCCATTTCCGTCCCCGGCTCGCGCGCTGCACTTGATCACGACGAGAGCTTCAGCTGGGTCAACTACAGCGCTCTCGATTCCGACGGCGACTCCCGCAACGACAGCGTCAGGGTATCCTTCGCGGTTGTCACCGACGGCGTTTCCGAGAGGGTTCGGGTGAACATGACCGTCACCAACTCAACCGGAGCCGTCCGGAAGAGTGATAACCTGGAGTTCACTGCCAGGAGAAGGGCGGTCAACATAACGGAGACATACTTTGATTTCAGGGCAGGCAGGACGGACAGCTATTCCTTCAATCTCACACTTCTGGACCGCACTCATGGAAGGGAGGAGGATCACAGCGAGAGGGCCAACATATCGCTCCAGTTCAACGGCAGGCGGGTCAGGCTGCACGCATCGGCTGTGGTGGACGATCTCAACGGCAACGGCACCCGCAACGACGTTCTGATAAGCTGCACCGACGACCATTCGCTTCCCGTGCTCAATGCAAGCGTTTACCTGGACGGCTACCTTTCAGGATATACCGATCGGAGGGGACGGCATTATCGCTACAACCTATCGGGGGATCATCACGAGGTTGATGTCTTCTATTCCGGCCATCATGCCAACACCGATTTCGATATAGTTTTTCCGGTACCGGAGCCCCTGACCGTTGACCCGGAGCCCATGGACGTGGACATGGACGGATATCATGACGACGTGCGCGTGTACGCCCGGCTTCCTGATACCACCCCCGCCTTCGGGGCCACGGTAAGCGTGGGATGGTACTGGGGGATCATCGGCCAGGAGGGCTACGTGCAGTTCGAGAACCTCAGCGGGGGTTTTTACATGGTGGAGGTCACCTATCGCGGCAGGATAACCGTGCGCTCTAGCTTCTTCGCGGAGGCTCCCATGAACGAATACGAGATGTACTTCTATTACATCGACGGAAGGGCCGTAGAGGCGGACGGTGACGGCCTGAGCAACGACCTGGAGGTCTACTGCGACGTGGACATCTCGGGGGGCGGCACCTCCCGGATCCATATCAATGCCACAGTCTTCGACGAATGGGCCCTGGAGACCGCCTTCGGCAACACCAGCTACGAGACCACCGGCACCGAGGTGGAGAGCGAGTATTTTTACATACACAACCTCTCGGCGGGCACCTATACCATTCGCTACGAGCTCTTCGGCCCCAACTGGACCCTTCGTGACATCTCGGTACAGGAGGGAGCGGTGATCAACGATAACAGCTCGATATTCAACGTGGACCGGGCCGTGAACGACTACGACGACGGGGGCCCCATGGACGATGTGCTGTTCTATTCACACGTCAAGGACCAGGGGCGCGCTAACACCACCGTCCGCATATATTACGAGTCCAACGATACCGAGTACGCCACCTTGATGACGGGTGAGGACGGCAGCGTGGTGCTGTACAATGTTTCGCTGGGGGATTATTATTTCAATGCGATGGCCGGGAACGGCGACGTGATGGACTGGGGCAATTTTTCAATCTACAATCTACTGCCCAGAACCTTCCAGGCCAGCGATTATCTCACCGATCTCGACTGGGACGGAATGTACAACGATTTCGCGATCAGGGTCTATGACCAGTTCGGAGCGGGGGACATCAGCACATATGTTATCGTACGGGATGAGTATGGATTCAGTGTCCGGGAAGGATGGACCAGGGACGAGAATTATGGACCGGGCTTCTTTCTGGCTCGGGACCTGTGGGGTGGTGATTATACATACACAGCGGTTCATAATGGTCCCCTCCTGGATATCAACATATCGAGGGGCAAGTTCCATTCGCATGAGCTCCCGCACGACTATTATACGCCGCTAATGATCGAGTCCATCGTGTTCGACGGGAACGGCACTGGAATTCCGGACGATGTCCTGCTCCGTATAAACGATACGTACGGACAGCCTGTGGATGACGTGAGGGTACTACTCTATAATGCCCTCGGCAATAGGTACGACCGCACCGATGCAAACGGTACTGTTTTTTTCTACAACCTGCCCGGAGGAAAATATAATTTAGATGCAGAGAAATGGAATCCCGAGAGCCCCGACATGAAGGGGGAAGCATCCTTTGTTTCCCAGGGTGCAGTATCGGTGAAGCTGGATGGTATCTATCGCCATATCTATACAAAATCGAATCTCACGCGCAATAACATAGGGATATATGTGTACACACGTTCCAGTGCCAACGGCTGGGAGAATCAGACCATCGAAATCGGAATATTCAACCGGAATAACGGTAGCCTCCACGCGGTGAAAAACGACTCCGTGCTTGGCAGGAGCTGGAAGAGGCAGTACATCTGGTTCACCGATGTTCCATACGGAAATTACACTGCGGAGGTCCGGCTCTTAAACGGAAATGGAACGCTGGTGGATTCCACCAACCTGACGAATATCGTCCTATTTGAGGCAAGGCGGGTTCTCAATACCAAGATCATATATTCTCCGAACTGGGGTGGTCATACCTTTCTGAGGGTAGTACCCGAATTCGCAGGCGATAATTTCTTCAAATCGAACTTCACCCTGGAGAACTCCACGGGTCTCGTGAACCGGACCGAGGGTGATTTTGTGGAATATTGGGACATATGGCCGGACGAATACCGTTGGGCATTGACGGGAAGCTTCGGAAATATGACGGATTCCGGGTCCGTAAGGACAACCACCGAGCACCACTTGAGATTTCACCTCGAAGATATTGATGGTGACGGTTTTTTCGATGATATCTCGATACGAGTTGCTAAAAACGGCTCTGGAATCGACGACGGCATACTAGAACTCCGCGATTCCAATGGCATAATCTTCGATACCCTCCAGACGAGCAATGGATACATCTACATTTACAATCTCTCAGCGGGCAATTACTCCTACACCCTTACCCACGAGCAGCAGACCCTCATGACCGGCAGGCTCCATTCCTACACCAACGGCTATCCGAACCATCCTCCGGCCGCCAACATCTCCCACCCGGCCAACGGTAGCGAGCACAACGCGGCCGAAGCCATTTACTTCGACGGCAAGAACTCCACCGACAGGGATACGAACGATACCATATACTACACGTGGCACTCCGATATCGACGGTATCCTATCGCATCAGGAGCGATTCAACAGTACATCTCTTTCCCCCGGCAATCACACTATCACCATGTACTGCGACGACGGCCATTACAACAACGTTTCCGCCAGCATTAGACTGAAAATGATCGAGGTGAACAGGCCCCCGGTGGCGGATTCCGGGGAGGACCTCTACGGCCATATCGGCGAACCCGTGGACTTTCTGGGCGGCGGCACGGACGCGGACGGAAGCCTGGTGAAGTACCAGTGGGACTTCGACGGCGACGGAACCTATGACTGGGAGAGCAGGCAGACCGGCAGGACCAGCCACAATTATTCCGAGCTCGGGAGGTACGAGGCCAGATTGAGGGTGACCGACGACCGGGGAGACGCCAACACCGACATCTGCAACGTCACAATAACGTACAGGAACAGGCCTCCGGTGGCCCTGGCAGGCGACGACCTGGAGAGGTTCGCGGGCGACCTGTGCGTTCTCAACGGAACCGGATCGTACGATCCCGACGAGGAGTACGGAGACAGGATCGCCAGCTTCAACTGGAGCTGCGTCAGCCACAACGTCACCCTTCAAAGCGGCAGCACGGGCAATCCGTTCTTCACACCCGGGGAGGCAGGCGATTACGTGTTCGAGCTGCGGGTCGCAGACTCCCACGACCTGCCGTCGGCGAACGTCGATACTGTGAACGTCACCGTGACGCTGCGGCCCAACAAGCTACCCGTCGCCGATACCACCAGGACGGTACGCTCTGCCCTGGTGGGTGAGCTCGTGGTGCTGGACGGCAGCAGGAGCAGGGACCCTGACGGCAGCATTGACGAATACGAATGGGAATGCGTAAGCCACGGGGGGGTGCACATCACCAACGCAACCAGCGCAAGGGCGGAGTTCGTACCGGAGGAGGAGGGGAATCACTCTTTCACGCTCAGGGTCCTCGACGACCGGGGAGATTGGAGTGCCGTCAGATACGCCAACATATCGGTCTCCGAGCCCGTTATAGTGAACCTGGCGCCCGAAATCAACGTCATCCCGGTGAACCAGACCGAGGTCTATGTGCCTGTAAGCTTCTCGGCCGAGGGCTCATACGATCCCAACGACGATACAAACGGCAATGGAAGGATAGACGGCGGCGAGAAGGACAACCTTCGATATACCTGGGACGTTGACGGCGACGGAGCTTCGGATGCATACGGAAAAAAGGTGAGTTTCACCTACACCGAGGCGGGTTCCTACGAGGTTACCGCCACCGCCGTCGACTCCGGCGGTCTAACCGCCGAGGATTCCTTCATCATCACCGTGCTGCCCGAGAACGATGCACCGATGGCGAGGATAGACCTTTCACCGGGCACGGTGTTCAATATCGGCCAGGACGTCCTTCTCACCGCCTATACGAGCTACGATGCCCAGGAGGATGCGGACGGCGACGGAAAGCTGTCGCCGGGGGAATCCGGGGATCTTGTTTTTTCCTGGGACGGGGACCTTCTGGTCGACAGCGATTCAAACGGAGATAAAACGGACGATACGGATGGAACGGGACCCGAATACCGGTTAGGCTATGATACATATGGTGAGTTCCACATAGGGCTTACGGTGACTGATGACAGGGGCCTTTGGGATGATGCGGAGACGCGGATCGTCATCAATTCCCCTCCAATGGAGCCCTCACTCGAGCATTCCGCCGGTACCGGGGATTATTATCAGTACCAGCCCATCACCTTCACCGCCTCCGCCATGGACCCGGACGGAGACCGGGACGATCTGGAATTCCTGTGGGACATGGATTCGGACGGCACGGAGGATGCATCGGGAAGGTCCGTGGACCACACATTTACCGACAGCGGTACTTTCACCGTGAGCCTGAGGGTGGAGGATCGACACGGGGCATTCGTTGAACTTAAAAGAATGGTATCCATCCTTGCTCCGCTGGAGACGACCTTGCCCGCACCTCTGATCGTAAAACCCATGAACGGGGAGAAGCTCCGGGAGATGCGTCTGACAGTGGAAGCGTCCCTGTCCGATGAGAAGATTGAATGGCTGGAGGCGAGGGTGGACGGCAGGAGATGGACGAGAATGAACTACGACAGCGCCGACGACCTGTGGTCCGAAACCTTCACCCTCGGCCGGTACGGAGAGGTGACGGTGGAGGTGAGGGGGGCTCTGAGGGATTGGTCCGGTCGTGTGGTCTATACGGAGACCGATGAGGTGAGCTGCACCCTTGTAGAACAGGAGGAGGCCACCCCAGACAAGGAGAGCGGAGGTTTGGATACATGGGTGATACTGGCGGCGGGGGGCACGCTTCTCATCCTCGTCATCGCCGTAACTCTGCTCGTTCGCGGAAGCCGGGACAGGGACATGGAGAGGCTCAAGGAGGAGCTCATCGACATCGAGAGAAAGAGGGACCGGGCCAGACGGAGGAAGAGCAGCGGGAAGGAGGCGGCCGTGGAAGTGGAGGCGGTGAAGGAACCGAGTAAGACCGTGATCCGCAAGAAGGCCGGAGCACGTGGGACGGATAAGGTCGAGGAGGCGAAGGTTCCCAATGGGGATGACGAGGAGGGAGGTGATGGGAGAGCGGCCAAGGCAACGGAAGAGGAGACGCTGGAAGAACTTTTCATCGCCTGTCCGGCCTGCCAGAACGAGTTCACGAGCCAGGTGGGGGGGGGATGGCCCCACGTGATAGAGTGCCCGGAATGCGGGGCAAGGGGAAGGGTGACCGAGGAGATGGCGGCGGCCATGGCGGGTTAGATATCGAGGTTGAACACAATTTTATTTAACGTCGATTGATAACAAGGATAAACGAAAAGGGCACTCTGCATTATCAGAAATTGTGTTTTTTTCCGCACATTATTACTCATGGTCGTAATGCTCTCGACATCAAGATATCTAATCCTTTTCCATTGTTGGATATATCTGGCGAATCTTTATGGCGCATATGATATGGTCGGACGGTTGAAAGGACCTTTGTCACCGATTGTCTAGATATTCTTATATATTTTAAAACTCGTGGAGAGTCTGTTTGACCGTTAATGTACGGTCTATTCGGGACATAAGGTCTCCCAGGCCTCTCGAAGACAAAGAATGAGGATGGTGTTGCCCACATGAAAAGAACGATCAAAGACGATAGGACGGCAAATGTCTGGCTGGATGTTCGGAACCGGATCTCGGCATGGGTCATAATGCTCATGTTGATATCGAACTTCACGTTCATATTACTTCCAAGCGTTGGAAAGGCGGAAAGAGCCGTGTACGAGATATACGTATCGGAGTTCGTCTTCGCAGCCGACGATGACAATCTCTCGAACGATGTGTGCATACACGTCTGTGATTCCAACTGGAAGGACGTGGATTCCGCAGAGGTATATCTGAACAATGAATGGATGGGCGATACGAACACATCAGGCTTCTTGATCGTCAATGATCTCAGGGACGGCCGTTACTTCGTTGATGTCAACTACACCAACGGCACCGGGCATCAGTTCCGGGCACGGGCGGATTTCACCATCAACGCCATTGGAGATTATTCCATCTACGCATACGCCGCCGTGAGCGATCACGATCCGGACGGGCTCGAGAACGACGCGGAGATACGTATCAACGACTCCTACGAGGAAAATATCTCCGGGGCCCACATCTACCTGGACGGCGATTGGGTGGGCAGGACCGACGTTATGGGCTCCCTCATCATCCAGGACATGGAGGACGGACACTATTCTGTACGCGCATACTACGTAAATGAGACCGGGATCGAGTTCCGGGCCAGTACGGATTTTCTGATCAAGGCGGGAGGTGAGGTCTTCATCTACGCGGAGGCATTCGTCCATGCGGGGGACCCGGACGGGATACCGAACGATGTTTCCGTCTGGGTGTTTGACAACGACTGGAACGGCGTTTCCGGCGCAGATATCTTCCTGAACGGCGAGATGGTGGATTCCACCAACGCCACGGGAGGCCTCGATATCCTGGACCTAGGGAGCGGGACGTACGAGGTGGAGGCATTTCACACCGACTGGAATTCCATGGAGGAGTACCGGGGCCGCACCAATTTCCGCATCAACCTGGATTTTTACATCTACGCGGAGGCATACGTATACGCGGCCCACGGAAATCAGAACCCGGACGATGTGTTGGTCAACGTCTACGATAACGACGGCGAGCCGGTGGGAGGTGCGGACGTGTGGCTGGGATGGTGGGGCTGGGAGCTTACGGCCGATAACGGCACCTCTGCCTTCTACGACATCGGTGACGGGATGTGGAGGGTGGACGTCGCCTACGTGAACGAATCGGGAGTTGAGCACTGGGCATGGACCGAGGTACTCATCGACACCGAGCATACCGTCTTTATAGACGCGTACGTTTGCGACAACGATATGGACGGCGTTCCCGACGACGTCAGCATGTGGGTCTATGACAATAACTGGACCGGCGTTGATGGAGCCGATGTCTATCTCGACGGCGAATGGGTGGGGGTGACCGGTGAGATGGGTCGGTTGAATATAAGCAGCCTCGAGAGCGGTACTTACGTGGTGGACGTGTTCCATACCGATTGGGGTACCGGCGAGGAGTACCGGGGTTCGACGGATGTCAAGATCAATCTCGATTTCTACATCTACGTGGAGGCTTTCGTTTATGCATCCACGGGAAACCAGATGCCTGACGACGTCAAGGTCCACATTTACGACAATGACGACGAGCCGGTGGGCGGCGCCTACGTATGGTTCGCCTGGCTCGACTGGGCAATGACAGCGGATAACGGCTCTGCCACCTTCTACGACATCCCCGACGGTCTCTGGTCCATCAGCGCCGGTTATATCAACGAGTCGGGAATGTACCACAGGGCCTTGACCGAGGTACTCATCGACGTGGGTAATGTGATATTCATCGACGCCTTCGTGGTTCCCAACGGGACGGACGGGATACCGAACGACGTTGAGATGTGGGTGTACGACAGCGATTGGCAGGAGGTTCCCGGTGCCGAGGTGTACCTGGACGGTGAATGGATGGGAAATACGGATGATGGGGGTTGGTTCCAGATTCTGGACCTTGAGAGCGGAAGCTACGTGCTGGATGTCTTTTACACCGACTGGGGCACCGGGGATGAGTACCGGGGTACCACGACGTTCAAGATCGACCTCGAGTATTATATCTATGCCGAGGCGTTCGCATACGCCGCCGAGGGCGACCAGAGGCCCGACGACGTAAAGGTACACGTTTATAACAACGACGACGAGCCGGTGGGCGGTGCCGACGTATGGCTGGGTTGGTGGGACTGGACCATGACCGCCGAGAACGGAACAGCAGTATTCCACGACGTCATGGACGGGATGTGGGAGATCCACGTATCCCATTTCAATGAATCCGGAGCGGAGTTCTGGACCTGGACCGAGGTCCTCATCGACGTGGGGCATGTGATATTCATCGACGCGTTCGTGGTTCCCAACGGGACGGACGGGATCCCGAACGACGTGGAGCTGTGGGTATATGACAGTAACTGGATCGAGGTACCGGAGGCGGAAGTTTACCTGAACGGTGAATGGGTGGGTACCACGGATAAGGGGGGATGGTTCCAGACCAGCGACCTCCCCGGCGGCAATTACGTGGTTGACGTGTTCTATACGGACTGGAGCTCGGGGGAGGAGTACAGAGGTACAACGGAGTTCAAGATCAACCTGGATTATTACATATACACGGAAGCTTACGCCTATGCAGCTCATGGCGACCAGAGACCCAATGACGTGAAGGTACACGTTTACGACAACGATGGCAACCCCATTGGCGGGGCCGATGTATGGCTGGACTGGTGGGACTGGACCATGAGCGCCGAGAACGGAACCGCTGTATTCCACGACGTCATGGACGGGATGTGGGAGATCCACGTATCCCATTTCAATGAATCCGGTGTGGAGTTCTGGACCTGGACCGAGGTGCTCATCGACGTGGGGCACGTGATATTCATCGACGCGTTCGTGGTTCCCAACGGTACCGACGGGATACCCAACGATGTCGAGTTATGGGTATATGACAACGATTGGATGGACGTACCAGCAGCGGAGCTCTATCTGGACGGGGAATGGATCGGAAACACCAACGATTGGGGATGGTTCCAGATAAACGATCTTCACAGCGGTAGCTACGTTCTAGACGCATTCTACACCGACTGGGGTACCGACGAGGAGTACCGCGGCACCACCGGATTCGAGATCAACCTCGATTATTACATAGTCGCGGAGGCCTACGCCTACGCAGCTCAGGGTGACCAGAGACCCGACGACGTGAAAGTCCAGGTATACGACAACGATGGCAATCCCGTCGGAGGGGCGGATGTGTGGCTGGACTGGTGGGACTGGAGCATGACCGCCGAGAACGGGTCCGCTGTTTTCCATGATGTAATGGATGGCAAGTGGAACATCGACGTTTCTTACTGGAACGAGTCAGGCGTAGAGCACTGGACCTGTACCGAGGTACTCATCGACGTGGGACATGTGATATTCATCGATGCGTTCGTGGTCCCGAACGGAACGGACGGGATTCCGAACGACGTGGAGCTCTGGGTATACGATGACGATTGGATGGACGTACCAGGGGGAGAGGTTTATCTGGACGGAGAATGGATCGGAAACACCAACGATTGGGGATGGTTCCAGATAAACGATCTACATAGTGGAGACTACGTGGTCGACGTGTTCTATACGGACTGGAGCACAGGCGAGGAATACCGCGGCACCACCGGATTCAGGATAGACCTCGACTATTACATCCGTGCCGAAGCCTTCGTTCACGCCGCTCAGGGCGATCAGATGCCGAACGACGTGGAGGTATATGTCTATGATAACGACGGCGCTCCCATCGAAGGGGCAGACGTCTGGTTCGACTGGTGGGACTGGGGAATGACCGCGGAGAACGGATCGCTGCAGTTCTATGATGTAATGGACGGCCGATGGAACATCGACGTATGCTACTGGCACGAGAACGGAAAGGAATACTGGACCTGTACCGAGGTACTCGTGGATGTCGGACATGCCGTATTCATCGACGCGTTCATCATGCCCAACGGAAGCGACGGGATACCCGACGACGTTGAGTTGTGGGTGTACGATGACGATTGGATGGACGTACCGGACGCAGAGGTATATCTCAACGGAGAATGGGTGGGCAATACGGACGAATGGGGATGGTTCCAGATGATCGATCTACCCAGCGGTAACTACGTAGTGGACGTCTTCTACACCGATTGGAGTTCCGGCGAGGAATACCGTGGGATGACCGAATTCGAGATCAACCTCGACTACTACATCTACGCGGAAGCCTTCGTTTATGCAGCACAGGGCGATCAGGTGCCGAACGACGTGGGGGTCCACGTCTATGACAACGACGGCGCTCCCATCGAAGGTGCCGACGTCTGGCTCGACTGGTGGGACTGGGGAATGACCGCGGAGAACGGATCGCTGCAGTTCTACGATGTAATGGACGGCCGGTGGAACATCGACGTATGCTACTGGCACGAGAACGGAAAGGAATACTGGACCATGACAGAGATTCTGGTGGACGTGGGACACGCCATATTCATCGAT
>CAYRFL010000105.1:2617-14743 GCA_964423515.1 uncultured archaeon | reverse complement strand
CTAATCAGGAATGATGAATTTCAGCGGAATCGGCTCTTCGAGTCCACGATTCCGCGAACGTTGTCAAGCTGAAAAGCCCGACTTTTGTCGAACTTTTCACCGTTGACAACATCTTCCAGATATTCCCTCATTCCCTCCATGTCGGGGGGCATCGAATTGGATATACGGATTTTGTGGAAAGTGGAGCCGGTGAGAAAGGTCAGCGGAGTATGAGGAGAACGGACTACGCGTGGAAGTAGGAATCCCGAGACGACCACCGTGGAAGAACGGCCCGTCTTTGTGCAGGAAAAAAGTTGATAAACGAGACCGGCATTGGAACTGCCATGGCATTCCTTGCACTCGACGATATCGACCAAAAGGAGCTGATCCCCGGATTCCGGGTCAGGTTCGTCCATACCGACAATATGACCGTTGCCCACTGGGACGTGGAAGAGGGCTCTTCGCTTCCGGAGCACAGCCACCCCCACGAACAGGTCACGAACGTCATCGAGGGCATCTTCGAAATGACGGTCGGGGGTGCGACAAGGATCCTGAAGGAGGGGGACGTTGCGGTCATTTCATGCGGTAAAACGCATTCCGGAAAGGCCATTACGGATTGCCGGATAATCGACGTGTTCTATCCGGCAAGAGACGATTACAAGAATTGAAAAAAAGCGGGGAAAGGGAAGACTCCTTTCCCCTTTGGTTCTGGAGTACCATGCCGCGAAGCTGAAGGAGCGTTCCCGGCATGAAATGTATCATTGAGCGCCACGTACGAGCTTCTCCACCACCGTGGGATCGGCGAGGGTGCTCGTATCCCCCAGCTGCTCCATCTCGCCCTCCGCGATCTTTCGAAGGATGCGGCGCATTATCTTGCCGGAGCGCGTCTTGGGCAGCCCATCGGTGAACTGGATCTTGTCCGGCGAGGCTATTGCTCCGATCTCCTTTCTCACGATCACCACCATCTCGCGCTTCAGCTCATCCGTCGGGGTCTCCCCCGTCCTCAGCGTCACGTATGCGTATATGCCCTGGCCCTTGATGTCGTGCGGGAAGCCCACCACCGCCGCCTCGGCCACCTTGGGGTGCTTGCCGAGGGCCCCCTCCACCTCCGCCGTGCCTATCCTGTGGCCGGAGACGTTCATCACGTCGTCCACCCTGCCGGTTATCCAGTAGTAGCCGTCCTCGTCCCTCCGACAGCCGTCCCCTGCGAAGTAGTATCCCGGGTACATGGCGAAGTAGGTCTGCTTGAACCTGTTGTGATCGCCGTATACGGTCCTCATCATGCCGGGCCAGGCGGCCTTTATGACGAGGTTGCCCGATACGTCTCCCCCCTCCATCTCCCTTCCGCAGTCGTCCATTATGGCCGGTTCCACTCCAAAGAACGGAAGCGTTGCGGAGCCGGGCTTCAGCGGAACCGCGCCGGGCAGCGGAGTGATGAGTATGCCTCCGGTCTCGGTCTGCCACCATGTATCCACTATGGGGCAGCGCCCGCCGCCCACCAGCTTGTAATACCACATCCACTCCGGGGGTTTGATGGGCTCGCCGACGGTTCCAAGGACCCGCAGAGAGCTGAGATCGTACTTCTTCACCCATTCGTCCCCCTCCTTCATCAGGGCGCGCAGGGCCGTTGGCGCTGTGTAGAAGATGTTCACCTTGTGCTTCTCGCATATGGCCCAGAACCTTCCCCAGTCTGGGTAGTTGGGGACGCCCTCGTACATCATGGTGATGGCCTTGTTGGCGAGAGGGCCGTACACTATGTAGGAGTGGCCGGTTATCCACCCTATGTCGGCGGTACACCAGTATATGTCTCCCTCGTGGTAATCGAAGACGTACTTGTGCGTGGTGGCCGTGTAAACGAGATATCCGCCGTTGGTGTGCAGCACGCCCTTTGGCTTTCCCGTGGACCCGGACGTATAGAGGATGAACAGGGGATCCTCGGCGTCCATCTCCTCAGGGGGGCAGTGTTCATCCGCCTTCTCCATCTCCTCGTGGAGCCAGAAGTCGTGGTCCGTCATTTCCACGTCCTCCTTCGTCCTCTTCACCACGATGACGCCCTCTATGGACGGAGTGCCTTCCACCGCCCTGTCCGCGGTCACCTTCATGGGCAGCGGTTTCGCACCCCGATGACCGCTGTCCTGAGTTATGAGGACCTTGCACTTGGAATCATTGATGCGGTCCCGCAGCGAGTCGGCCGAGAAGCCGCCGAACACGATGGAGTGCACCGCTCCGATACGGCTGCAGGCCAGCATGGATATGGCGAGTTCGGGTATCATCTGAAGGTATATGCACACCCTGTCCCCCTTCCCCACGCCCCTCTGTTTCAGTACGTTTGCGAACTTCTCCACCTGTTTCAGGAGTTCCTTGAAGGTGAAGGTCCTCGTTTCGCTTGGATCGTTACCCTCCCAGATTATCGCAACGTCGTCGCCGCAACCGTTCTCCACGTGCCGGTCGAGGCAGTTGTAACTGACATTGAGCTTCCCGCCTTCGAACCATTTTATATGCCCGTCCCGAAAATCGAACTCCCTTACCTTGCTCCATTTTTCGAACCAGGATATCTTTTCAGCCATCTCGGACCAGAATCCCTCGGGGTCCTTTATTGATCTCTCGTACATCTCGCTGTATTGTTCCATGTTGGCGATATGCGCCCCTTCCGAAAAGCCATCGGACGGGGGAAATACCTTGTTTTCAAAATCTGCGTCATTGCTCATTGCAATCCTCCGGATATTCATATGGGGTACTATGGTTACTACTCTCCGTATCTGTTCAATTATATAGTAAGTTTATTCAGGAATTAGCCTTTTTGGCATCGGTTGCTACCACCGGGAATATGGGAAGAACGGTCTTGCCGTTCGCCTCGTTTATAACCTCTGCCATTGCGAGATATATGGCGCTGGCACCGCATATGATCCCCTCGATTCCTGCGATGGTTCCCACGACGTCGGCGCCGCCTGCGCCACCGCTTATCATCCAGTGTTCAACTGCCAACAACCAGAAAAGGATGGTGAGAGAGCCGAATATGAGCTGGAGTATCCTGTTCTTCTTCAGGGTTCCAATGAACATGAGTCCAGTGAAGAGCCCCCATGCGAACAGGTACCATGCGAATGCATTGTCGTCCGGTGCCAGATAATTTCCCGTGGCTTTCATCAGCCAGATGAACACCAGGGTCAGCCAGAAACATCCATAGGAGACAAAAGCGGTCATCCCGAAGGTATTGTTCTTTCTGAATTCCAGTATCCCTGCGATTATCTGGGCAAGGCCGCCGTAGAATATCCCCATGGCGAAGATCATGGTGCTGTTGTCGAACAAACCCGCGTTGTGAAGGTTCAGAAGAACCGTGGTCATTCCGAATCCCATAAGACCCAGGGGGGCGGGATTCGCAAGTATTTTTTCATCGGTCATACGCTCAGCCTCGATTTCATTTTCTTGGCGTTCTAAAGGATGGATGGTGCGGACAAACGGGTAATTCACATGTGCGAGGTCCCGGTGGGATTTTCGTTATTGGACTGTATTATCGTTATTTTCTAAATCCTGTTCACATTATTGGCCGCATTTATCCAATTATTCGCTCTCTTCTCGTATATTTGGGTATCGATATGAGTAACCTGACTTTTCTATTTAACATTACTCCCTAAATTATGTTTGAAATCACTGTAACAGCGTTATAATAAGATATACTACCACTAGACAATATTGATGGTGGCGGAAAATGTCATTATAAACATCTTTCACTATTTTTTCAGCTAATTTAATGATTGAAATTGTCGAAAATGGTATTACCTGCCCCTACTTTAGTTATTCCACGGTAACGCTCTTTGCGAGGTTCCTGGGCTTGTCGATGGAGCATTTTCTCTCTTTGGCGCAGTGATATGACAGCAGTTGAAGGACCACCGTCAAGGGCACGGGTGACAGCAGGGGCTCCAGGTCGGGAATTGTGAGAACGTCATCCACGTATTTCCCCATGTCCCGATCTCCCCTGGTTACGACGCATATGACCGGAGCGTCCCTTGCCAGTACCTCCCCTATGTTGGAGGACATCTTCTCGTAGAGGAAATCATACGGGGCAAGGGCTATCACCGGGGTCCTCTCGTCCAGAAGGGCGATGGGCCCGTGCTTCAGCTCTCCCGCAGGGAAGCCCTCGGCGTGAATGTACGATATCTCCTTGAGCTTCAATGCGCCCTCCAGGGCGGTGGGATAGTTGATGTTCCTGCCGATGAAGAAAACGGAGCTCGCACCGGATATGCTCGCCGCCACCCGTTCGACCTCCGAGGTGTCGCGGAGAATGTTCTCGACGATCCTCGGCAGCTTCCGCAGCGAGTTGACCAATGCCCTCGCCCTCTCCGGCGTGATGGTCTTTCTGGCCCCGCCCAGCTGTATGGCCATGAGATAGAATATGATCAGCTGGGTGATGTAGGATTTTGTGGCCGCCACCCCTATCTCCGGACCGGCATTGGTGTATATGACGTCGTCCACCTCGCGGGTGATGGAGGACCCCACCACATTCGTGATGGCCATTGTGGCAAGGCCCCTGTGTACCGATTCCCGCGCGGCCGCGAGCGTGTCGGCGGTCTCCCCGCTCTGGGTTATGAAAATAGCAAGGGGACTCTCTCCCGTGGGCGCAGCGTAACGGAACTCCGAGGCGATCTCCACCGTCACGGGTATTCCCGCAAGATGGCTGATGGCGTATCTTCCCACCAGACCGGCGTGATAGGATGTACCGCAGGCGATGATCTTTATGGAATCGAAGGTCCCATCAAGGAGGGATGAGACGAACACGGAGCCGTCGGTTTGCCTCTTTCCGAGCATCGCCTCCCTTATGGCCTTGGGCTGCTCGTATATCTCCTTGAGCATGAAATGGGAATAACCGCCCTTCTCCGCATCCTCCTGGGTCCAGGTTATCTTCGTCACCTCGGGCTCGACGTTCTCGCCGTCCGGGTCGAACACCTCCACCCCGTCCCCTCTCACCACGGCCCCCTGTCCGTCCTCCATGAACACCACTCTGTCGGTATACCCCAGGATGGCCGGGACGTCGGATGCCACCAGGTTCTCCCCTTTGCCGATCCCCAGCACCAGGGGGCTGTTGTACCTGACCACCACTAGCTCATCCCTTCGGTCCTGGTGGAAGGCTGCTATTGCGTACGAGCCCTCCAGCCTGTTCACGGTCTTTAGCATCGCAGTCTTCAGGTCGCCACGGTAGTACTCCTCCAGAAGATGTGCGATCACCTCCGAATCGGTATCCGAGGAGAGTGCGTGCCCCCGATCCGTCAGCTCCTCCCTCAATGCCTGGAAATTCTCTATTATGCCGTTGTGTACCACGACAATTTCGCCCTTGCAGTCCGTATGGGGATGTGCGTTCTCCCTGGACGGTGCCCCGTGTGTGGCCCATCTGGTATGGCCTATCCCGGTTCTGGCTGAATGCGGGGGGGAGCTGCGCTCGATCTCCCCGATCCGCCCCTTGTCCTTGTATATGTGTATACGCTCGCCGAAAAGTGCCACGCCTGCGGAATCGTATCCCCTGTATTCGAGCCTCTTTAGGGCATCGAACAGAACCTCTGCGGCCTCCCTCTCCCCTACGTAACCTACTATGCCGCACATTTTTCCCACAACCTCACTGCAGCAGTCTGCTTCCGTCGGGGATGTTCTCCCTGATGTGGGCCAGGGGTGCTATGTTGCACCCTGAACCGATGACAGTGCCGCCGTCGATAACGGTTCCATGACCGAGAACGGAATCCTCCCCCACGACGCAGCCACAGCCGTATGTCCGCCCCCTCTTCTCCTCGCCCCCCACCTCGATCTCGGAGGTATGCATGGAAACATTGGCACCGCATCTCACGCCGGCAGCGAGTATGGAATCCTCGATGAGCGATCCGGCGCCCACGGACACGTCATCCATGATCATGGAGTTGCCCACCTTGCAGAATGGATCCACCGTGACGTTGTCCCCCAGCGAAGTGGAGGGAAAGATACATGCATTCGGTCCTATCTCGCATCCCTCTCCTATTATAACCGGTCCGCGAATGTAGCAGTTTGAATGTATCACGGTGCCCTTCCCTATGGAGATCTCCCCCGATAGATGGGTCCCGTCCTCGACGTTACCCAGCTCGATCCGCTTCAACCTGCTCAGGGACAGATCGTTGAGGAATAGAAGGTCCCAGGGAAACACCGCATCGAGCCATACATCGGTCTTGACCGCCCTGATTTCGGCATTCCCTCCGAGCATATGCCTTAAAAGGTCGGTCATATTGTTCCTCTCCTTTCCCGACAGCTCGTCCATCACATCGAACACACCCCTATCAAGGTGGCATATGCAGGTGAAGACGAGATCGCTTTCCCCCTGAACCTCACCGTGCCGGAGGATGTGTGTCATTATGCCCTGTATGCCTCGTCGTGAACCCCCCTCATCGGACTTGGGTAATGTGACGATCTCCTGGATCCTGCCCCCCTTCACGGTGACGATACCGTATTTTGACGGGGACTGCGATTCGGTGATGACAACCTGCGGCGGTTTGTGCCCATTTTCAAAGAGCCTCTCGATGGTTCCCTTCTCCACGTAATTGTCTCCCGGAAGAACGAGAAATTCCCCATCTATGAGTTCGCGGGCCTTTCTGAGGGCATGGGCCGTTCCCAGCTGCCTCTTCTGTTCAACGAATTCTATCCGTACGCCAAAATCCCTGCCGTCACCGAAATGGCTCAGTACTCTCTCCTTCTTGTGCCCGACCACCATGACGATATCCCGTATGCCCACGCCCTTGAGAGCTTCCACGATATGCTCCAGAATGGGTTTGTTCGCTATGGGGATCATCCCCTTGGGCATGGAGTTCGTCAGGGGTCGGATCCTTAGGCCTTCGCCGGCCGTCAATATCACCGCTTTCATGATCACCACCGGTACCGGGAGAGTGATGGATTTACCACAAGGGCACATTTACTATTAGGCTTTTCCCCCGTTCAGTACGACGGCTCATTCCCATTCGATGGTTCCCGGAGGTTTGCTGGTGATGTCGATGCACAGTCCCGATATCTCATGGAACCGGAGGATGGATCGGCAGAGCTCCTCTATCATCTTACGGGGCAGATGCGCCGGGGAAGCCGTCATCCCTCTGCCGGAATGAACCGGTCTGATTATGACCAGTTCCTTTCCTTTCCCGTCGATCTCAAGCGGGGCAAGCACCGTCGGACACTGCCAGATATTGTGATAAAGGCCATGCCGCTTCAGCGCCTCCATGACCTCCCGGTCCACCTCCCGCAGCAGTTCGAGCCGCTTTCGGCACACATCCGCCGCCCTCGATCTCGCTTCACGGGGACGGGTATCGGTGGGATTCCATATGCAGCGGTTGATCCCATCGACCTCGGAGAGAATGATGCTGGCTGCTATGAGCAGCTCATCCCAGGGGAGTCTTCCGCTAAGCAGTACGGGATGCTCGTAAGAGCGAAGATCACCCTTGACCCCCACTGACCTGATCGGAAGCAGGAGCGAGTCAAGGCCGTGCGCCCCTGCGATGTCCCCGACCTTATTTCCCACCGTATCCGTTTCCTCGTCCTCGGGGATCCCGGAGGAGCACAGCAGCCTTATACCGAGTCCGGGACCCGGGAAGGGATGCCGCAAAAGGCATTCCTCGTCGATACCCAGTTCCCCACCAAGTTCCCGGACCTCCGCCTTGTAGAGTTCCGAGATGGGCTCGATGACCTCTCCCCTTGAGATCATCTCCTCCATGAGTGGTACGCGATTATGATGGGTCTTGATGGTATCCGCCCGCCTTGTCCCGCCCGTCTCGATGGTATCGGGATATATGGTTCCCTGCCCTAGAAGGAAATCCCGGAGGTTCAGACGGGCCGCCTCTCGCTCGAAGACCTCGATGAAGGTCTCACCTATGATCTTGCGTTTCTTCTCGGGGTCCGCAACTCCACGGAGGGCTCGCGTGAACGTCTCTCCCGCGTCCCTGAAATGGAGATTATGCCCCATGCCCAGTTCCCGAAGCATCCGGAGAACCTCGCGACTCTCGCCCTTTCTCATCATTCCGTTGTCGATATGAAGAAGATGCAGCCGCCGGGCCCCTATGGCCATGGATATCAGTTTGGCAACCACGGTGGAATCCACGCCGCCGGAGACGAGGAGCAGCACCGATCCGTCCCCCACCCGATCGGAGATGTTCCTCGTTATATCGCCAACGTAGTTCTCCATGGTCCAAGTGGTCTTGCATCCGCAGATATCCAGAACGAAGTTTTCGAGAATCCTCTCTCCTTTTTGGGTATCGTCCACCTCGGGATGGAACTGAAGACCGTACCTCTTCAGTTCGTCGGAAGCCACTGCGGCAAAATGATGCTTTACGGCTCCGGAACCGATCGCCGAATATCCTATCTCCTCGAATCTATCTCCCAGTTCGGCCACGGAGTCGTAATGGCTCATCCATACCTGCTCGATGGTCTCCAGTCCCCGAAAGAGCGGATGATCGCCGGTTTTATGGAGGGATGAACGCCCCCATTCCCGGTCCCCGTGGACGACCCTCCCACCGTAATGCTTCACTATCGCCTGATGGCCGAAGCAGATTCCGAGAACGGGAATATCCAGGTCGAGGATGTTCCGGATCTGGACAGGATCCTCATCATGTGAGGAAAGGGAGGGACTGCCAGAGATAATGACGCCCCTGTATCCGCCGAGGACCTCCGCGGGGTCCTCCGGTTGACGTATCTCCGCAAGGACACGGCTGCGGCGAACCTTCGTTGCGATCAGATGGGCGTACTGGCCGCCGAAATCGATCACTGCTATCCTATCGTGGTCCATGATAATTTCCTTGAGGTTATTTTTATACCATCGCAGTGAATGAGCCACATTCACGCCCCTCCCCGTTTGCATTTGGGCGTGTGGCAGTCCCGTCCGCTATCGTCTCTCATCCTTTCTTGCCCATTCCCACGTGCTGGGTCTTCTGGTATATCTTCCCCTCCGATACGATCTGCGGGGCCACGACGAGCTCGGTGAGCTGCATCTGCTTGATGTTCCAGGCACCCACCGAGCCCATGCAGGTCCTCAGCGCTCCGATGAGGTTCTGCGTGCCGTCATCGAATCGTGCGGGTCCGCAGAGTATCTCGTCCAGGGTGCTCGTTGTCCCGACATAGATCCGCGTTCCCCGGGGCAGGTTCCTGTGAGGGGTGGCCATACCCCAGTGATATCCCTTCCCCGGCGCCTCCCGCGCCCTGGCGAAGGCGGAGCCCAGCATCACCGCGTCGGCTCCCGAGGCGAACGCCTTGCATATGTCGCCGCCGGTGTTCATACCGCCGTCGGTTATTATGGATACGTACCTGCCCGTACGCTTGAAATAATAGTCCCTGGCTGCCGCACAGTCGATGGTCGCCGTGACCTGGGGAACCCCGATGCCAAGGACCCCGCGGGTGGTGCATGAAGCCCCCGGACCTATCCCGACGAGAAGGCCCGAACATCCGGTGTCCATGAGCTCCAGGGCGGCCTGGTAGCTAACGCAGTTGCCGATAATGACCGGTATGTCGATACCGCTGCAGAGCCTTGCGAGGTCCACGGCCTCGTATCGGCTTGAATGATGGCGAGCAGTGGTCACGGTGGACTGGACGACGAATACATCCGCTCCCGCCTCCTGGGCGATACGGCCGTATTCCTCGGCTCTTTGGGGTATGGATGATACTGCGGTCAATGCCCCGCTCCTCTTTATCTCCTTCACCCGCTGTGCTATGAGCTCCTCCTTGATGGGTTCGCGATAGAGCTTCTGAAGTAGTTCGGTAACCGATTCCAGCGGGGCGTCGACGATGCTGTCGATATGCCGGTACGGATCCTCGTATCTGGTGAATATCCCCTCCAGGTTCAGGACAGCCAATCCCCCGTATTTGCCGAACGATCTCGCGAATTCCGTATCCACCACACCGTCCATGGCCGAGGCCAGGAAGGGAATGTCGAGGGTGATTTCCTCTCCCAGTTTCCAGGAGATATCGACATCATCCGGGTTGATGGTCGCCGCTCCGGGAACCAGGGCTACCTCGTCGAATCCGTATGCGCGTCGTGCCTCGCGGTCTCGTCCGATAAAGAGTGGCATTTTTCATATCTCCCTTTCCTTCTCTACTCGTATCCTAAAACAGGGATTTAATAATATCATTCATTGTGATTCGTACGGTAAATTCCGGAGAAAATATCGAGTTCATGTCCCCTGGCATCGTCGGGATTGCGCCGCCGCCGCACGGGTGCATGCCCTCAATGTAGTGGTGGGAAATCACTTATGGCCCGGAAGCGTCGGATCGGGAACATCTGTTTTGGGAATATTGCTGCGTTTCTTTGAAAGTAAGGCGCATTTTATCGAGGGGATAGAATCCCGGGCTCCGCAATAATGGTTACTTCCCTTCAAAATACAAAACATAAATACGAGGTGTCGAATTGGGGGAAAACACGGCTCGTCGGGGGTCGGGAATGACGACAATGAGCCCCTTTTAGACCGAAGTGGATGGGGCTTTTTTATAGGTCTTTAAAGGCGGTTGGGAACGGGAAAATTGGTGTCGAACCCTGGGGGGGAATAGTATATAAACAGTAAGCGAAGATGGATGTGACTCGGGGTTGAAATCTTCCAGTTTTTTCCCACTTCAAAGGTCATATGCAGGGTCTATGGAAATACGATATGGTTCTCGTGTAAAGCCGAGCCCTCCTGGCTCGACTTTACCAGGAAGACGGGCCAGCAAGCCTCGTCTTCACATAAGAACGGGATGCGGGAGCTTCCAGTGGGCAGTAGCGTCCGGTCAGCCGTCTTCATCTCATCATGGACGGGGAGATGAACCGGATCGTGAAGATGGTCAACTAGGAGAATCGATTTGGATGTTCAAGAGAATTCGGAAGAGAGACGGCCGCCTGGTGAAGTTCGACGCCGAGAAGATAACGGCTGCTTTGTTGAAGGCGGGTAGCTATGCGGATGAATTCGGCGAGAAAAGGGCCCGGCAGCTTACTCTGCGCGTACTCAACCTGGCCCAGCAGTCCATCTCATCCAAAGTACCCACCGTTGAGGACATTCAGGACATAGTGGAGGAGATACTGCTCTCCTCGACGTATCGAAAGACCGCAAAGGCATTCATAATCTACCGGGAGCAGCATGCCCGCCTCCGGGAGATCACCGACAGGTCCAACGTGGACCTTATGAGGCAGTACCTGGAGAGGGTGGATTGGCAGGTCAATGAGAACAGCAATATGACCTATTCGCTGCAGGGTCTCAATCATTATGTATCGTCTGAGATCACCAAAAAGTACTGGCTCAACAACGTTTATCCCGCGGAGATCCGGAAGGCCCATGCCGGGGGAGATTTCCACATGCACGATCTGGGCATGCTGGCGGTATATTGCGTGGGGTGGGACCTCTACGATCTTATTGTGAAGGGTTTCAAGGGCGTCCGGGGAAAGGTCGAGAGCAGACCGGCGAAGCATTTCCGAAGTGCCCTGGGTCAGCTGGTGAACTTCTTCTATACCCTTCAGGGCGAATCGGCGGGGGCCCAGGCCGTCTCCAATTTCGATACGCTTCTCGCACCGTTCATCAGGTATGACGGGTTGAGCTACGAGGAGGTCAAGCAGGCCCTGCAGGAGTTCATCTTCAACATAAACGTTCCCACCAGGGTCGGTTTTCAGACCCCCTTCACCAACGTCACCCTGGATCTCGTGGTTCCCTCGTACTATGCAAAGGAGCCGGTAATAAGGGGGGGCGAGCCCCATAAGGAGACCTACGGGGAGTTCCGCGAGGAGATGAAGCTATTCAATCGTGCCTTTCTCGAGATACTGGGGGAGGGGGATGCCAGGGGAAGGGTGTTCACCTTTCCCATTCCTACCTACAACATCACCAAGGACTTCGATTGGGACGATCCCGATATCGATGATCTCTGGAGGATGACGGCAAAGTACGGGACGCCCTATTTCTCGAACTTCGTGAACTCGGATATGAATCCCGAGGATGCCCGGTCCATGTGCTGTCGCCTCAGGATAGACAACAGGAAGCTTTACCGGCGCGGCGGTGGCGGGTTGTTCGGATCGAATCCCCTTACGGGCTCCATAGGCGTGGTGACCATCAACATGCCCCGGATAGGGTATCTTGCGGAGGATGAGGCGGAGTTCATCGAGAGGCTGGACGCATTGATGGAGCTGGGCAAGGAGAGCCTCGAGAT
>CAYRFL010000105.1:0-2517 GCA_964423515.1 uncultured archaeon | reverse complement strand
ACGTCGTATCGGCTGGCAAAGAAGGATTTCGACCGGTACGGGGACATGGTGTTCGGCAATCAGGAGATGGCTGGCGACGTGGGGAAGGTGTTCTATACCAATTCCACCCATCTTCCGGTGAACTACAGCGACGACCTGTTCGAGGTGCTGGAACATCAGGACGAGATACAGACCAGATATACCGGGGGTACGGTGCTTCACTTCTATCTCGGCGAGCAGGTGAGCGATCCCTCGTCCATAAAGAACCTCGTACGCAAGATATGCACGGGCTACCGGTTACCCTATTTCACGTTCTCTCCGACCTTCAGCATCTGCCCCCAGCACGGCTATCTCACCGGCGAGCAGAACCCCTGCGACATCTGCGGCAGCTCCACCGAGGTATATTCGAGGATAGTGGGTTATCTGCGGCCCGTGGACCAGTGGAACCACGGCAAGAAGGAGGAGTTCCGTCTACGCAAGACGTACGACCTGAAGAAGAACGGGGGGGCCACATGCGTATAGGCGGTTTCAAGCGCTTCTCCCTGATCGACTTTTCCGGTCACACCTCGGCGGTGGTCTTCACCTGGGGGTGCAATTTCAGTTGCCCGTACTGCCACAACCCCGAACTGATCAATATGGAGGGCGGTACAGGGTGCATAACGGAAGAGGAGGTATTCGCGTTCCTCGGGACCCGGGTCGGGAAACTGGAAGGAGTTGCCATCACCGGGGGCGAGCCCACCCTTCAGCCGGACCTTCTCCGGTTCATGAGGCGCATAAAGGGGATGGGATTCCTCGTCAAGCTCGACACCAACGGCAGTAATCCACACGTCATACGGGAAATTATCGGGGAGAAACTGGCTGATTTCATCGCCATGGACGTGAAGGGCCGGTTGGAAAATTACCGCGACGTGGTGCGTGCCGAGGTCGATACGGATGACATCATCCGATCCATGGAGCTCATCAGGGACTCGGGTGTCGAGTACGAGTTCAGGACCACCGTGGTCAGCTCCCAGCTTACCGGCAAGGATATAACGGCGATAGCGAGGTGGATAGGGGGGGCGAGGTCCTTCGTCCTGCAGAGGTTCGTTGCCTCGAAGACGCTTGACCCGCGGTTCCGGGATATGGTCACGTATTCGCCGGATACATTTCTGGAACTGCAGGCCGAGGCGGGGCATTTCGTGGACCGCTGCCTCGTGAGGTGAATGTGGCGGATATGATCTACCGGTGTTCATAGCTATCAATAGAGGACAAATGCGGTATCGCCGAAGAAAGGCGGCAAGGTCATGATCGATAAATGGTGGCCCGAGGGCAATCCCCACGATAACAATCGCGAGATATCTGGCACCACAGTTCACTACATCGTCATGGAAAGCGGGAACCACTGGCTGGCCAAGAGCAAGCTGAAGGTGGAAGCGAGGAACTTTGAGGATTCCGCGACGGGAAAAGTAACCTTTACCAAGAACTGGTTCGACGATACGCCGCTGGTGTTCATGCAGTCGCAGAGCTATTCCGGTGCGAACCTGCCTGTTGTGACGAGAATAAACTGGTTAACAAAGGATAAATTCACTTGGTACGCGAATTCAGTGAAAAAACTGGCTGATCATCTTGAAAAGGATTGGTGGGTGGAAGAAGCGTACCAGGGGAGCCTCAAGATGGGTTACATCGCAATAGAGGCGGGCGACGGAAACGTGTCAGGTGTGGATTACACCTTCGACAAGGTCAAGGGTACGGTGAACTACATCACGGAGGAAGACCCGTTGGAAGTCGAGCTTTCATCCCTGGACACGGAGACACCGATCTTCATCGCAGCGTCCCAGGAAATCTCACCTATCGGTTATCTGGATAACAATGGCAAACAAGGTTGGATAGAGCGTACATCGTCCGAACTTAGATTTTGCTACTCTCCCGGATTTCAAGGTGTAAAACTGGCGAGCGAGGATTATCTTATTGGTTTATTCGACCACTGCTGGAAGGAGACGATGGACAACGTCGCCTATCTTGGATTTGAAGGGGAAGCAAATATATATGCGTGGAAGAATCTTAGGAATCCAATGGTGATGCAGATCGATGAGGAGAATGCTAATTGTACTATCATCGGTTACGTGTTTGACTCTCTCAGGGAGGAAGGAAAACAGGGACTCGTTGGAGCTTTAGTCGTTATTAAAGAGACAGGGCAATGGAGGGAAATTACGGATGAAGCTACTGGAAAATTCATATTCACAAATTTGAGCTACCAGAATTATACCCTGGCAGTCTCACGAACGGGATATCTCGATTATGAAACAACTATCTGTTTTGATGAGGACGGTGAGGGAAATGAACCCACAAGACAGTCCGGTTCGGGCGGCACTATAAACTATGCCAATGTAACAATAACATTAACACCCGATGGTTGGATAGTAGAAAACGTGGGAGAATGTTGGTGGGATGGTGCTCCAAAATATCTGACGGAACTGGAAATTATCGGTATTTATTGTGAAAATGACAACGGTGATAAGCAAGGGGATGATGAAGTATATGTAATCGCAGATAATGTTA